>CALXIU010000021.1 GCA_944388415.1 uncultured Ruthenibacterium sp.
CCTGTCACGCTAGAGGTCGTGAGTTCGAGCCTCATCCGGGTCGCCATTTGCTGCTATAGCTCAGTCGGTAGAGCGCATCCTTGGTAAGGATGAGGTCAGCAGTTCAAATCTGCTTAGCAGCTCCAAATCAGCGCCGCGCAAAATGCGCGGCGCTTTTGGTTTTTGTGCGGAAGAAGGAGGCGTTCCGAGCGGAGCGCCTCCTTCTTTTCATCTTATTCCGACGCGCCGAGGAACGTCTCGACGGCTTTGATCTGGGCAGCGACGGAGTCTGGGCCGGTGCCGCCGGCGGAGACGCGCTTGGCGACGCAGGTCTCGAGCGAGATCTCATCATACAGATCCTCGCCGAACAGCTCCGAGCGCGAGCGGTATTCCTCGAGCGGGAGCGTCTCGAGCACCTGCCCTGTCGCGATGCAGTGCGCCACAAGCTGACCGACGATCTTGTACGCCGTGCGGAACGGCATCCCCTTTTTCACGAGATAATCCGCGAGGTCGGTGGCGTTGATGAAGCCCTTCTGCGCGGCGGCGCGCATGTTCGGCTTGATCGACGTCATCGTCCCGATCATCGGCGTGAACACGCCGAGGCACATCTTGACCGTGTCCACCGCGTCGAAGATGGACTCCTTGTCCTCCTGCATGTCCTTGTTGTACGCGAGCGGCAGGCCCTTGAGCATCGTCAGCGTGCCCATCAAATCGCCGTAGACGCGGCCCGTCTTGCCGCGCACGAGCTCGGCCATGTCGGGGTTCTTCTTCTGCGGCATGATGCTGGAGCCGGTGGTGTACGCGTCGTCGAGCTCGACGAACTTGAATTCCCACGACGACCAGAGGATGACCTCCTCGGAGAAGCGCGAGAGGTGCATCATCACGACGGACAGCGCCGCGAGCAGCTCGACGCAGAAGTCGCGGTCGGACACGCCGTCGATGCTGTTGAGGCAGTACGAATCGAAGCCGAGCTTCTGCGCGGTGAGCGCGCGGTCAGTCTCGTACGTCGTGCCCGCGAGCGCGCACGAGCCGAGCGGGCACACATTCATGCGCGCGACGGCGTCCTCGATGCGAGACACGTCGCGCATCAGCATCATCGCGTATGCCAGCAGATGGTGCGCGAACGTGACGGGCTGCGCGCGCTGCAAGTGCGTGTAGCCGGGCAGAATGGCGTCGGTGTTCTCCTTCGCCTGCTTCAGCACGGCCGCGATCAGCCCGCGCAGCAGCGCGGTGATCTGACCCGCCTCGTCGCGCAGGTACATGCGGAGGTCGACGGCGACCTGGTCGTTGCGGCTGCGCGCGGTGTGAAGGCGCTTGCCGGTGTCGCCGATGCGCTTCGTCAGCTCGGCCTCGACGAACATGTGGATGTCCTCCGCCTGCCCGTCGATCGCGAGCGCGCCGCTGTCGAGGTCGTTCAGGATGCCCTCGAGCCCGGCGGTGATCTCGTCGCAGTCCTCCTGCGTCAGAATGCCCTGCGCGGCCAGCATCGCGGCGTGCGCCATCGAGCCCGTGATGTCCTGCCGGTACATCCGGGAATCGAAGTGAATGGACGAATTGAAATCGTCCGCCAACTTGTCGGACGCCTTCAGGAAGCGTCCCGCCCACATCTTTTCCATATGGAAACAGCCCGCCGCTCCGGCGCGGCGGGCCTCCTCCTTTTCACATGTTATTTGCCGTGCTTGGCGTTCACCTTCGCCTGCACCTTGACGGGCAGACCGAACAGCGTGATGAAACCGGCGGAATCGGCCTGATTGTAGACCTCGTCCTCGTCGAACGTGGCGATCTCGGGATCGTACAGCGAGTAATCGCTCCAAACGCCGGCGTTGATCATGTTGCCCTTGTACAGCTTGAGGCGGACGGTGCCGGTGCAGTTTTCCTCCAGCACATCGACAAACGCGCTGAGCGCGGCACGCAGCGGCGTGTACCACTGGCCGTTGTACACGAGCTCCGCGAACGTGACGGAGAGCTCCTGCTTCTTGTGCGCGGCGTACTTGTCGAGGCACAGCGTCTCGAGCACCTTCAGCGCCTTGTACAGGATCGCGCCGCCCGGTGTCTCGTACACGCCGCGGCACTTCATGCCGACGAGGCGGTTCTCGACGATGTCCAGCAGGCCGATGCCGTTCGCGCCGCCGATCTCGTTCAGCTTCAGGATGATCTCCTTCGCACTCATCTTCGTGCCGTCCAGCGCGACGGGAACGCCCTTCTCGAAGTCGAGCGTCACATACGTGGGAGTATCCGGCGCCTGCATCGGCGAGACGCCCATCTCGAGGAAACCAGGCTTCTCGTACTGCGGCTCATTGCCCGGGTCCTCAAGGTCGAGGCCCTCGTGGCTGAGGTGCCACAGGTTCTTGTCCTTGGAATAGTTCGTCTCGCGCGTGATCTTCAGCGGGATGTTGTGCGCCTCGGCGTACTCGATCTCCTCCTCGCGGGACTTGATCGACCACTCGCGCCACGGCGCAATAATGGCCATGTCGGGCGCAAACGCCTTGATGGCGAGCTCAAAACGCACCTGGTCATTGCCCTTGCCCGTGCAGCCGTGGCAGATCGCGTCAGCCCCCTCTGCCTTCGCGATCTCCACGAGCCGCTTGGCGATCAGCGGCCGCGCAAAGCTGGTGCCGAGCATGTACTCCTCGTACAGCGCGCCGGCCTTGACCGTGGGGATGATAAAGTCGTTGACAAACTCCTCGGTGAGGTCCTCGACATACAGCTTGGACGCGCCCGTCTTGAGCGCCTTCTCCTCCAAGCCGTCCAGCTCAGTGCCCTGGCCGACGTCGCCCGAAACGGCGATGACCTCGCAGTTGTTGTAGTTCTCCTTCAGCCAGGGAATGATGATGGATGTATCCAGGCCGCCCGAGTAGGCAAGCACGACTTTTTTGATCTTCGATTTATCCATGATCCGTCTCTCCTTAAAAAGCGCCGCAGCGCATTGATTTCGATGTGTACAGGATACTCCTGTTTGCATAAAATTGCAATAGTTTTTTATAAATATTCAGACAATCCTCAGCTTTTCAGCGGTTTTTATGAAATTTCATTCACTCGCATTGAAAATTTGTGCATCCTGCGTCAGTCAGGCAGGCCGTCGAACGGGTCCTCCGGCTTGGGGCTGTAGCCCATGCGGAAGTGCGCGCGAGACTGGCGGAAGACCAGCAGCCCAAGCACAGCCAGCTGCGCCAGCTGCGCGATGATGGCAGCGACGGTCGCGCCCTGCATTCCCCACGCCGTGACGCACGGCGTGCTGACGGCAAGCGAGACGACGATGCCGAGCAGGTTCGCAGCGAGCAGCGACTTCATCCCGCGCATGACGGTGAGGATCATGCTGTAGAACAAATTCGTTGCAGTGAGCACGGCGGAGACGACCATCGGCGCGAGCAGCGCGTGGTACTCCTCCATGCCCGCGCCGACGAACACGGCGAGGCCCCATTTCCCGAGCACCTGCGCGACGAGCAGCCCGGCGGGCAGCAGAGCCAGCAGAATGGCCTGCACGGTGAGGACGGCGCGGTCGAAGCGCTTTTTGTCGTTCTCGTAAAAGCTGACGGAGAACGTTGTGATGAACGGGTTGAACAGGTATGTCGCGCACACCTGCAGCAAAAGCACCGGCTGTGTGACGGGGTTGTAGACGCCCAGCGCGACCTCCCCATGCACGCTCGAGAGCGCGAGGCGCGGGATGGACGTCGTGGTCGTGTTCAACACGCTGTACGCAGCGAGCGGCAGGCATTCGGCGAGCAGAAGGCGCACCGAGCCGGGAGCGGGGGTCCCCTTTTGATAAAACGGCGCGGACTTCGGCAGCGTGTAGAGTGCAAACAGCAGGATGTTCGCAGCGGCCATCAGCGCGAGGGTCAGGATGATGCTCTTTGTAGCGATGAGCGTGCAGATGAACACCGCGAGCGATGAGACGCCGCGCATTGCGTACGTCTTGCCGACGATGTCGAGCCGCTCGTGCTTCTGGTCGATGGCGTTGAAAATGTCGGTGACGGACTCCACCATGCGGTACGTCAGAAACAGGGCGATGCACGCGCACTGCATCAGGCCGTATGTGCCGGTGATGAAATAAAAGCCCGTGTACGCCGCGCACGCGGCGACGGCCGCGCCGCACGTGACGACGCGGCTGCGCAGATAGCACGGATCGGTGTATTTTCCGCGTGCGTCCGACACCTGAAAGCTGTACATGCCGAACGACGCCAGCGACAAAAAGATATTGGTGACCGTCAGCGCCACGTTGTAAAGGCCGGACTGCTGCGTGCCCGCAAGGCGCACAACGAAAATGCCGCACAGGAACTGGCACATCATGTAAGTGAGCTGACCGAAGGTGTTCCACAAAAAGTTTCTGCGCAAAGTGGCGGCGTCAGACACAGACGTCCCTCCTTCCCGATGAAAACAAGCAAAAAGGCGAGCTTCGCACCCGCCTTTTTTGCTGTTGTTACTGCGACACCTTGAGGCGCACCAGCGCGCGCGACAATCTCGCCTTCGCGAGCTCCAGTTCCGAGGTGTCCTGCGCGCGGCGGATGGCCTCCTCTGCGCCCGCGCGGGCGCGCTCGGCGCGCTCGACGTCGATGTCCTCGGCCCACTCGAACGTGGATGCCACGAGGCGCACCTCGTCGCGCTTTGCGACGCTCAGAAGGCCGCCGCTGCACGCGGCGCGGCGCACCTTGCCGTCAATGGTGACGCGCACCTCGCCCACGCCCAGCGCCGTGACGTACGGCACATGGCGCGGCAGGATGCAGACGTCGCCGTCAATGGCACGGCAGATGATGCGCTCGGCCGGGCCGCCGTAGCACGCTCCGTCCGGCGTGACGATCTGCAGATCAAATGTTGCCATGGCTGCTTCCTCCCGCGTCAGAGCGTCTTGGCCTTCTCAACGGCCTCGTCGATCGTGCCGACGAACAGGAACGCCGACTCCGGCAGCGCGTCGTGGCGGCCCTCGATGATCTCGCGGAAGCCGCGGATCGTCTCCTTGAGCGGCACGTACTTGCCCTCCATGCCGGTGAACTGCTCGGCAACGGAGAACGGCTGCGACAGGAAGTACTGGATGCGGCGGGCGCGGGCGACGGTGGTCTTGTCCTCCTCGCTCAGCTCGTCCATACCCATGATGGCGATGATGTCCTGAAGTTCCTTGTAGCGCTGCAAAATGCGCTGTACCTCGCGCGCGACCTCATAGTGCTCGCGTCCGACGACGTCGGGCGTGAGAATGCGGGACGTGGAGTCCAGCGGGTCAACGGCCGGGTAGATGCCCAGCGACGAGATGGCACGCGACAGAACGGTCGTGGCGTCCAAGTGTGCGAACGTTGTGGCAGGGGCCGGGTCGGTGAGGTCGTCGGCCGGGACGTAGACCGCCTGCACCGATGTGATGGAGCCCTTCTTCGTGGAAGTGATGCGCTCCTGCAAGGCGCCCATCTCGGTGGCGAGCGTCGGCTGATAGCCGACGGCGGACGGCATGCGGCCCAAAAGCGCCGACACCTCGCTGCCCGCCTGCGTGAAGCGGAAAATGTTGTCGATGAACAGCAGAACGTCCTGATTCTCGCGGTCGCGGAAATACTCGGCCATCGTCAGACCGGACAGGCCGACGCGCATACGGGCTCCCGGCGGCTCGTTCATCTGGCCGTAGACGAGCGCCGTCTTGTTGATGACGCCCGAGTCCTGCATCTCGTTGTACAGGTCATTGCCCTCGCGCGTGCGCTCGCCGACGCCCGTAAACACGGACAGGCCGCCGTGCTGCTTGGCGACATTGTTGATGAGCTCCATGATGAGGACCGTCTTGCCGACGCCGGCGCCGCCGAACAGGCCGATCTTGCCGCCCTTGGCGTACGGCGCGATCAGGTCGACGACCTTGATGCCGGTCTCGAGGATCTCAGTGGTGGATTCCTGCTCCTCATACGAGGGGGCCGGGCGGTGGATCGGCCAGCGCTCCTCAGTGACGGGCGCGGGCTGGTTGTCGACCGGCTCGCCCAGCAGGTTGAAGATGCGCCCGAGCGTGGCGTCGCCGACGGGCACGGTGATGGGGCCGCCCGTATCGACCGCCTTCGCGCCGCGGACGAGGCCGTCGGTGCTGGACATGGCGATGCAGCGCGCAACGTTGTCGCCGATGTGCTGGGCGACCTCAAGCGTGATCGTTCTGTCGCCGCACTCGACGGTGACGGCGTTGAGCAGCGCCGGGAGTTCTCCGTCTTCAAAACGGATGTCAAGCACGGGTCCGATGACCTGGACGACCGTGCCGGTGTTGTGTTGGCTCATAAGCAAACTCCTTCAAAAGTGTTCGGCGTGCCGCGTCAGGCGTTCGCGCCGCTGACGATCTCTGTGATCTCCTGCGTGATCGCGCCCTGACGCGCGCGGTTGTACTGAAGCGAGAGCGTCTCGATCATCTCGCCCGCGTTCTTGCTGGCCGCGTCCATTGCGGTGCGGCGCGCGCCCTGCTCGCTGGCGATACTCTCGGCGAGCGCGCCGTACAGCAGGCCCGCGACGTACTCGGGCACGATGGCGTTGTACACCGCCTCGCTGGACGGCTCGTACAACAGCAGCGCCTCGGCCTTGTTCTTCGCCTGCGAGCGCTCATAATTCAGCGGCAGGATCTTCATCACAGCGGGCTGCTGCGACAGCAT
>CALXIU010000022.1 GCA_944388415.1 uncultured Ruthenibacterium sp.
GACGGGCAGGATGCCGCGTGCCTCGTACAGGCTGTCGCGGTACTCCGCGCAGCAGCCGGGCAGCGAGGCGAGCATCCCGCGCTCGCACAAAATCTTGACAAAATTGAGCACGTACGGGTGCACACCGCCCCGCAGCGCCTCGTCGAGCAGGCCGAGCCGCTCGTCCTTCTTTACAGCCGGATTCTCGACCAGCCGCAGATAGCCGGGGTTCTCGTCGAACGCCTTCTGAACGGCCTCAAGGCCCTCGAGGATCTCGTCGAGCAAGCCTTCCTCCGCGGCGAGGCTGAACAGCGCGCCCCCGTACTCCTTCTCGGCCGCGGTCATGACGCGTCACCGAGGTTGTCGATGAAGTCGTCGATCAGCGCCTTGTGCGTATCGGCGTCGAGTTCCTTCTCCACGACCTTTCCGGCAATCGTCAGAGCGATGCCGGAGATCTCATGCTTGAGCTCGCCCGCGGCGCGGCGGCGCTCGGCCTCGATGTCGCTCTCGGCCTTGGCCTTCATCGCGCTCGCCTCGGCACGCGCAGCGCCGAGGATCTCGTCGCTGCGGTCCTGCGCGCGCTGCGTCGCGTCCTTGACGAGGCTCGCGGCCTCCTCCTTCGCGCTCGCCATGTGCGCCTCATACTCCTGCTTCATCTGCACGGCAGCCGTCTTGGCCTCGTCGGCCTCGGCATATGTCGTCTCCACCTGCTGGCGGCGCTCCTCGAGCACCTTGTTGACGCGGTTGAAGAAAAAGTGCTTGATCGCCGCCGTCAGGATCAGCAGGTTGCAGATGGTAAAGATGAATTCCCACGGCGCAATGCTGACGAGGGGTTCAAATTGTTCCATGTCGTGTCCCCCTTTGCGCGGGCTTGGATCACAGCAGACCCGTCAGGATGCCGGGCGCGACGAAAATCAGCAGAAGGCCCGTGACGAAGCCGTAAATACCGGTCGTCTCCGCGATGGCGCAGCCGAGCAGCATGGTGGACGTGACGTCGCCCTTCGATTCGGGCTGGCGGGCGATGGCCTCGCACGCCTTGCCGACGGCGTAGCCTTCACCGATACCGGGGCCGATACCTGCGATGAGCGCGAGACCTGCGCCGATGGCGCATCCCATCAGAACGAGTGCTTTTTCCATAAGAAAATCCTCCCAAGAATTAAAATAAACGATTTGTCTTTCGCACGGGCTCACCCGTGATCAAAAGCGCGTCACTCCTCGGCGGCGTTGCCGATGTAGAGCGTCGTCAGCATACAGAAGATGAACGCCTGCATGAAGCCGGAGAACAGATCGAAGTACACGGACAAGACCGCCGGGATGCCGACCTGGAAGATAGGGATCTGCGACAGCACATCGCCCAGAACGCCCGGCAGCAGGCCCAGCACGAGGCTGGACAGCGCGGCCAGCGCCGCGTACACGAGCGCCGAGATGACGCCGCCCGACACGATGTTGCCGAAGTGACGGAACGCCATCGAGATGGGCGTCGCGAGCTCTGACAGGATGTTGAACGGCGTGAGCACAAAGATCGGCTGCGTAAAGCCTTTCATGTAGCCGAGGACGCCGGACGTGCGGATCTTCGTGGCCGTGATGAGCACGAACACGAGCACCGCCCACGCGAGCGTCGTGGAGAGATCGCTCGTCGGCGGGAACATGCCGATCAGGCTCAGCAGGTTCGAGAGCAGCGACGACGCGAACAGCGCCGCGACGAACGGGCCGTAATGCGCAAATTTTTCGCCCATGTTGGTGTTGACGAAATTCTGCGCTGTTGTGACGAGCATCTCGGCGACGACCTGCCGCTTGGAAACGCCGCGCACCTTCAGGTCGCTCGTCAGAAACAGGCACAGCCCGATGATGACGAGCATGACGATCCACGAGTTGACGATCGTCTCCGTGATGGGGATTCCGCCGAGGATCGGGATCTCGAAATAGATTTGCGCACCGGTGATATTGACTTCCATCCGCGCATCACTCCCCTTTCTGATTTGCCTTATCCGGCTTGTACACGCCCATGAGCTGCATGACGAGGATCGTCAGGCGGGGCGTGAAGTACAAAATGACGACGGGCGGCCATGCGACGGCGCCCGCCGTGAACGCGAACACAAGCACGCCGAGCGAGGCGAGCATCCGCAGGCTGTACGACAGCTGCAGCTTGAGCTTCGCGCGCTTCTCGCCGGCCGTGGCGCTGGCGATCTGCACAGAAATGCCGAGCGCAAAAAAATTGACAACGGCCCAGACGCCGCCGGTGAGGCAGCCGAGCAGCACGTCCGCGCCGAAGCGGCCGAGCGCCGCGTACGCGGCGCAGATGACGGCCGACAGCACGGCCGCGCCGATGGCGATGTGCGCCGTCTCTTTCCAGACGGCAGGTTGTATCTTCATACGATCGCGTTCTCCTTCAGTTTCCAGTTCACGGCCTGTCCGGCGGGCGCTTCTGCGTTTTGCGCGCGTGCCGCACCATGCTCTTCGCAAACGACGAAAACGTCGCCGCTCCTGCCCCAATGCCGAGCACGAGCGCCGGAACGTACACCCAGCCGCCCGCGCCGCGGCCGCAGAGCCAGTGCGCGCCCAGCAGGCACAGCACGATGGGCGCGGCGATGCTCAGCCCCAGCTGCGTCAGCCACGTCAGGCCCTGAAAGACGCGCAGCCAACCGCGACGATCCACGTTCGCGCGACGCCCCTTTCCGCTTGAGATCCTCTGTTTTTGCCATAGTGCTAAAACAATTACGAATATTATAACAAAAAAATGTGTAAAACACAACCTGCGCGCCGTCCGGACGTAAAATATTTTCTGTTTGTTCCGAGCGCCGCGGGCAAACGCGGTGCGATTTTCAAAATGCATCTTGCAAACGTCCGGATTTTGATGTTTAATAAATAGATGTGAGAAATATCAGCAAAACCACATTGTTGCGGAGGAAAATCATGTCGACTGGATTTGATAACACCTTATATATTCTCAAGCAGAAGCAGCACATCCTCGAGCGCATCGCGCAGTTCAAGGGCAAGCTGTATCTGGAGTTCGGCGGAAAGCTGTTTGACGACTACCACGCCGCGCGCGTGCTGCCGGGCTTTGACGCGAACGGGAAGATCCGCCTTCTGTACGAGCTGCGCGACCAGGCGGAGATCATCTTCGCCATCTCGGCGGACGACATCGAGAAGACGAAGACGCGCGCCGACCTCGGCATCGGCTACGATATGGAGGTGCTGCGCCTCATCGACGACATCACAAAGATGGGCATCGCCGTCAACAGCGTCGTCATCACCAAGTACACCGGCCAGAGCGCGGCGGACGCGTTCGCCGCGAAGCTGACGACGCGCGGCGTGCGCAACTACATCCACCGGCCCATCAAGGGCTATCCGGCGGACATCGCGCACATTTGCAGCCCGGAGGGCTATGGCTCGAACCCGTACGTCGAGACGACGAAGCCGCTCGTCGTCGTCACCGCGCCGGGCCCGGGGTCCGGCAAGCTGGCGACGTGCCTGTCTCAGGTGTATCACGAGATCCAGATGGGCCACGATGCCGGCTACGCCAAGTTCGAGACGTTCCCGATCTGGAACCTGCCGCTCAAGCACCCGGTCAACCTCGCCTATGAGGCGGCGACGGCCGACCTCGACGACGTGAACATGATCGACCCGTTCCACCTTGAGGCGTACGGCAAAACGACGGTCAATTACAACCGCGATATCGAGGCGTTCCCGATCGTGCGCAATATCCTGTCGCACATCACGGGCGACGAAGATCTGTACAAGTCCCCGACGGACATGGGCGTCAACATGGCGGGCTACGCCATCGTGGACGACAACGCCGTTCGCGCCGCCGCGTGCCAGGAGATCATCCGCCGCTACTACAGCGCGCTGTGCGACCACAAGCAGGGCAAGGGCAAGGCGAGCGCCGTTGAGAAGATCGCGCGCATCATGCAGGAGCTTTCGCTCAAGCCGGAGGACCGCGCCGTCGTGCGTCCCGCCCTTGAGAAAAAGGCGAAGGCCGGGTGCGCCGCCGCCGCGATCCAGCTGGCGGACGGGCACATCGTCACCGGCAAAGCGAGCGATCTGATGAGCGCCTCGTCCTCGTGCGTGCTGAACGCGATCAAGTATCTGGCGCACATCGACGATTCGATGACACTGATCAGCCCGATCATCCTTGAGCCGATCCTGAAGCTGAAGATCGACATCCTCGGCAGCCGCTCGAGCGTCCTGAAGGTGGACGATGTGCTGGCCGCGCTGTCGATCACGGCCGCGACGAACACGCTGACCGAGCGCGCGATGGACGCGCTGCCCCAGTTGCGCGACTGCGACATGCACGCGACGAACATGCTGCACTCCGGCGACGCCGGCACGCTGCGCAAGCTGGGCCTGCGCCTGACGTGCGAGCCCGAGTGGCCGAGCAAGGATCTGTTCTTCTGATCTTCAGGGAGCGCAATGCGCCGCACGGTTTGAAGCTGTGCGGCGCATTTTTTGTCTGTCACGCCTTGCCGGCGCGGTTCGCGGACGCCGCGATGAAGGCGCGGAACAGCGGGTGCGGACGGTTCGGGCGGCTCTTGAATTCCGGGTGGTACTGCACCGCCGCGAAGAACGGATGCCTCGGCAGTTCGAGCGCCTCGACGAGACGGCCGTCAGGCGAAAGGCCGCTGAACCGGACGCCCGCGCGCTCGAACGCGGCGCGGTAGGCATTGTTGAACTCGTACCGATGGCGATGGCGCTCGTGGATCAGCTCGGCGCCGTACGCCTCGCGAAGCAGGCTGCCGGGCTGCGTCTCGCACGGATACGCGCCGAGGCGCATCGTGCCGCCCTTCGGCATCTCTCCGCTCTGGTCGGGCATCAGGTCGACGACAGGGTCAGGCGTGTCGGGCGCAAACTCGCGGGAATCGGCCTGTGTCAGGTCCAGCAGCCCGCGCGCAAGGCCGATTGCCGCCACCTGCATCCCGAGGCAGATCCCGAAAAACGGCACCCCGTTCGCGCGGCAGTACTCCGACGCCGCGATCATGCCTTCGACGCCGCGCGCGCCGAAGCCGCCGGGCAAAATGACGCCGTCGGCGTCGCCGAGAAGCTGCGCAGCGGTGTCCGGCGTGATGGCTTCACTGTCCGTCCAATGGATGTCGATATTGACGCCCTGCTCCCAGCCCGCGTGGCGCAGCGCCTCGGCGACGGAGAGGTACGAGTCGTGCAGCTGCACGTATTTGCCGACGAGCGCGATGCGCACCGAGCGGCGGCAGTTCTTGATGCGCCCGACCATCTCGCGCCACTGCGTCAGCGCGCACTCAGTGGGGACGTCCAGGCCGAGCTCACGCACGACGATGCGCGCAAGGCCCTCGGCCTCAAGCATCAGCGGGGCATCGTACAGCACAGGCAGCGTCAGGTTCTGGATGACGCAGTCCTCTTTGACGTTGCAGAACAGCGCGATCTTTTTCAACA
>CALXIU010000023.1 GCA_944388415.1 uncultured Ruthenibacterium sp.
AAAGGGGCTGTCTCAATTGATTTTTCCAAATCATTTTGAGACAGCCCCTTTTTTATTTTCCTCTTGACAACAGAAGATGCTGTTTCTATAATAAAAATAAAATTATGTGCAGTTTTAAGAAGAAATATGCAGATTGGTTTGAGAGGGGAGCCGGAGAACATGAACGTCAACAGTTTTGATCCCGAGCGGGACGGCCCTGTCGAGCTGCCCCGCGGCGTCGACCCGAACGACGCCACGCCCATCGAGGCGCTGGACCTCAGCGTGCGCAGCCGCAACGGCCTGAGGAGAGCCGGAGTGGATACCGTCGGCAAGCTCGCTGCCTACGCGGACCTGCGGGATGTGTACCCCAGCATGGGCCGTGCGTGCGCGGAAGAGATCCGCAAGGCGCTCTGCCGGTACCTGGCGGACCCGGAGCTGGGAGACCTGTGCCGCGCCGTCATCCTGCGTGCCCTCGACGGCGTGGAGAACGCGGAGGACACCACGGAGGAAGAGGCGCGGGAGACCCTTCGCGCGCTGAAACAGCGCTGAGGCAAACAAAATGGCGGATGACAAAACCGGCCGGGTTTCCCCGGCCGGTTTCAGTTTGTCTGGTTCGACAGCCTCAGTCCCCGCCCTCGGCGTAGCGCGCGAGGAAGCGCTTGGTGCGCTCGTTCTGCGGGTCGTTGATGACCTGTTTGGCCGCGCCCTGCTCGACGATGCGGCCGCCGTCCATGAAGATGGCCTCGTCCGCGACGTCGCGCGCGAACGCCATCTCGTGCGTGACGATGATCATCGTCGTCTCGCGCTCCGCGAGGCCGCGGATGACGCGCAGCACCTCGCCCGTCAATTCCGGGTCGAGCGCCGATGTCGGCTCGTCAAAGCACAGGATGTCCGGCTTGAGCGACAGCGCCCGCGCGATGGCCACGCGCTGCTGCTGCCCGCCCGACAGCTGGTGCGGATAGTGCTTCGCGCGGTCGGCGAGGCCCATCGTGCGCAGAAGCTCCATGCCCTCGTCGCGGATGGCCGCGAGGTCCTCGCGCGACGCGCCGCGCTCCTGCGCCAGCAGCGACGCCGCCAGCGTCACGTTCTCAAGCGCCGTGTACTGCGGGAACAGGTGGAACGCCTGAAACACCAGCCCGAAGTGGAGGCGCTTCGTCCGCACCTCGCTCTCGCGCTGCGTCGCGGGGTCGGCCGCGTCGAAGACCGTCTCGCCGTTCACAAGGATGCGGCCGCCGTTGGGCGTCTCGAGAAAATTCAGACAGCGCAAAAGCGTCGTCTTACCGCTGCCGGACGAGCCGAGGATCGCCAGCGCCCGCCCCTTCTCGAGCGAGAAGCCGATGTCCTCCAAAACGCGCGTCGAGCCGAAGCGCTTTTCCAGATGCTGTACTTCCAAAACCGCCATGCGCTTCGCCTCCTTTACTTAAAATAGCTGAGCTTTTTCTCGATCCAGCCGAACAACAGCGTCAGCGCGCCCACGAACACCAGATAGAACACGCCCGTGTAGAACAGCGGCCAGATCATGCCCTTGCGCATGAAGTTCTCGCCCACCTTGATGATCTCCGTCACCGCGATGATGCGCGCGAGCGACGTGTCCTTCACCAGCGTGATGATCTCGTTCGACATCGGCGGGACGATGCGCTTGATCATCTGCAAGAGCGTCACGCGGAAGAAAATTTGCCGCCGCGTCATGCCCAGCACCAGGCCCGCCTCGTACTGTCCGTGCGGTACGCTCTCGATGCCGCCGCGGGAGATCTCGGAAAAATAGCACGCGTAGTTGAGTACGAACGCCACGGCCGCCGCCGCCATGCGCCCGCCCGTGCCCGAGCCCCAGATGTTGTTGCCGCCGATCAGGCCCGGCCCGTAGTAGATGATGAGCAATTGCAGCATCAGCGGCGTGCCGCGGAACACCCACACGACCGTCCGCACGACAAGGCTCACGGGCCGCAGCCCGCGCAGCCACGCGGGCGCGCGCAGCCGCCGGAAGGGCGCCCATTTGCTCATCGACCCGAAGGCCACCACGAGGCCCAGCGGCAGCGCGAACACCAGCGTCAGAAAGAAAAGCTCCGCCGCCGCGCCCGTGCCCTCCAGAAGGCCCTGTGTCACTGTCCAGAACATGCTTCCACCTCATTTGCTCCGCGTCGCAAAAGACGCGACAAGGCAGAGGACTCCGCGTCCTCTGCCTTTCGTTTTGTCAGGATCCGAAAATTACCGCTCCGCCAGCGCCATCTGGACGCCGTACGTCGTCGCGATCTCCTCCATCGTGCCGTCCGCATACAGGCCGTCCAGCACGCCGTCGATGTACGCCGCGAGGTCGGAGCCCTTGCGGCAGCCGATGCCGTACTCCTCGTCGCTCAGCGACACGGTGTTCGTCAGGTCGGGATAGTCGGTGCCCTCGCCGATCATCGCGCCCGCCATCAGCAGGTCGATGATGCACGCGTCGGACGTCCCGGCGGCCACCTCCATCAGCGCCGCGGCCTGCGACTCGACGGAATTGTACTCAAAGCCGTTCTCCACGGCCATGTCCTCGCCGGCGCTGCCCGCCTCCACGACGAACAGCAGGCCCGCAAGGCTCTCCACATCCTGATACTGGTCGGCCTTGTCCGCGGGCACGACGACGACCTGCGAGTTGTGGCAGTACGGCGCGGTGACTTCCATGCCGTTGCGCGTCTCGTCGTTCAGCGTCATGCCGTTCCAGATCACGTCCACGCTCTTGTTCTCCAGCTCAAGGATCTTGTTGCTCCACTCGATCTCAATGAACTCGACGTCCACGCCGAGGTCCTCGGCCACGAGTTTGGCCAGATCCGCGTCAAAGCCAATCCACTCGCCCGCGTCGTCCTTGTAATCCATCGGCGCGAAATCCGTGATGCCCACGACGAGCGTGCCCTTGTCCTTGATGTACTCGACGTCGCTCTCCGCCGCCGTCGAATCGCTCGCGGGCGTCGAGTCCGCGGCGGACGTGCTTGCGGCGTCAGACGACACGGCGGACGAGCTGGAGGCCCCGCCGCAGCCCACGAGGCCCAGCGTCATCGCAGCAGCCAGAGCCAGCGCGGTCAGTTTCTTTGTCAGATTCATCGGATAAAACCCCTTCCCTCAAATAGGTTACTTCAGCATATTAACACACTAAAGCGCATTTGTACAGGGGTTGCGCACAAATTTTTCAAAAAATGCGTGGCGGCGCGCGGCTTTACACAGACTTTACAGAAGGTTTACACAAACCGCATTCCGCGCGCCGCGCGCCGTGTGGTACACTGACCGTGTTAGCTTACAAAAAACTGACACAATCCGGGGAGGAATTTTACTTGAAATTGACAGACGTATTCAGCCTGCTGGGCGGGCTTGCGCTGTTTCTGTACGGCATGCAGATGATGAGCGGCGGCCTCGAGGCCGCGGCCGGCAACCGCATGAAGCAGATTCTGGAGAAATTGACGGCGAACCGTTTTCTGGGCGTCGCGGTGGGCACGGTCATCACGATGCTCATTCAGTCGTCGAGCGCGACGACGGTCATGGTCGTGGGCTTCATCAACTCGGGCATGATGACCTTGCAGCAGGCGGTGTGGATCATCATGGGCGCGAACATCGGCACGACGGTCACGGGCCAGCTGATCGCGCTCGACATCGGCGCGCTGGCGCCGCTGTTCGCGTTCGCGGGCGTTGTGCTCGTGGTGTTCGTGAAGTCGCCGAAGGCGCATCACTGGGGCCAGATCCTCGCGGGCCTCGGCGTTCTGTTCATCGGCATGGACATGATGAGCGCGTCCATGATGCCGCTGCGCGAATCCGAGGCGTTCGTCTCGCTGATGACGCGCTTCTCGAACCCGCTCATCGGCATTCTCGCGGGCGCTGTGTTCACGGCGGTGATCCAGTCGTCGTCGGCGTCCGTCGGCATCTTGCAGACGCTCGCGGCGGGCGGGCTCATCAACCTGTCCGGCGCGGCGTACGTGCTGTTCGGCCAGAACATCGGCACGTGCATCACGGCGGTGCTGGCGTCCATCGGCACCAGCCGCAGCGCCAAGCGCGCCACGATCATCCACCTGATGTTCAACATCATCGGCACGGTGCTGTTCACGGCGCTGTGCATGGCCACGCCGCTGACGGACATCATCGCGTCCTTCACGCCGGACAAGCCCGCGTCGCAGATCGCGAACCTGCACACGCTGTTCAACATCGTCACCACCATCCTTCTCATCCCGTTCGGCACGTACCTCGCGGCGCTGTCGCGGCGCATCCTGCCGGAGCTGCCGAGCGAGACCGAACAGGAGCACCGCCTCGAGTTCCTGCCGCAGGGCCCCGCGTCGCGTGAGACGCGCATCGGCTCGTCGGCCATCCTGCTGAACGGCGTCAGCCGCGAGCTGCGCCGCATGATGGGCATGGTGACGGACAACGTCCGCCGCAGCTTCGACGCCGTGCTCGACCCGCGCCGCCGCGACATGGCCGGTATCGAGGCGTGCGAGGAGTATATCGACTTCCTCAACAAAGAGCTGGCCGCGCACATCGCGCGCGGCATCGCCACCGAGACGAACGAGCAGGACTCCGCGCGCATCAGCGCGTATTTCAAGATCGCGTCCGACCTCGAGCGCATCGGCGACCACGCGATGAACATCGGCGGCTACACCGACCGCATGGAGGAGCGCCACATCAAGCTGTCGCAGACGGAGCTTGACGAGATCGGCAAAATGCGCGACGTCAGCCTCGAGGCCATGCAGCTGCTGGCGGACGACAAGTGCTTGCCCGAGGACCGCCTCGTGAAGGCGTCCGCCCTCGAGCAGAAGATCGACGACAGGACGGAGCAGTTCCGCCGCCACCAGCTCGAGCGCATGAAGGACACCGACGGCGCGGACGAGATGAGCGTGCTCTACTCCGAGATGCTCACGGATTTCGAGCGCATCGGCGACCACGCCCTCAACATCGCCCAGGCCCTCATGCCCCGCGCCTTCGCCCGCACCTGATTTTTTGACAGGCGCTTCGTGCTCTTTCGCACCGTCCCCAGCGAAAGGGAAGAAAAAGCTCCCCATTGCGGGAGCTTTTTTCATCTCCCCCTTCTCCCTTTACAACCATCCCCGCCGGGGGGTATACTGGAGACAGATCCGCAACAACTGACCGCGAAGGGGGCGCGCATATGGACGTGCAGGGACTGCAAAAGCTGACGTTGCTCGACTGGCCGGGGCGCATGGCGTGCACGGTGTTTCTGTCCGGGTGCGACTTCCGCTGCCCGTTCTGCCACAACAGCGAGCTGGTGGAGGGCGCGCCGCCGCCCGCCATCCCGGAATCCGAACTGCTCGGCTTCCTCAAAAAGCGGCGCGGCGTGCTCGACGGCGTGTGCGTCACCGGCGGCGAGCCGCTTTTGCGCCCGGACCTCGCGGAGCAGCTCGAAAAGATCAAAGCGCTCGGCTATCCCGTCAAGCTGGACACGAACGGCAACCACCCCGAACAGCTGCGCGCGCTCGTGGAGCGCGGCCTCGTCGACTACGTCGCGATGGACGTCAAGAACTGCCCCGCGCGCTACGCCGGGACCGCCGGCGTGTCGGGCCTCGCGCTCGGACCCATCCGCGCGTCGCTCGACTTCCTCCTCTCCGGCGCGGTGGACTACGAGCTGCGCACCACCGTCGTGCGCGAATTTCACGACGAAGAGGCTATCTCCGCGCTCGCCGCGTGGATCGCCGGGGCAAAGCGGTACTATTTGCAGGCGTTCGTCGACCGCGACACCGTGTTCCGGCCCGGCCTCACGGCGTATTCCAAAGAGGAGATGGAGCGCCTCGCGCGCGCCGCGCGCGCCTTTGTCCCGAACACCGCAGTACGCGGAGTATAAATGTCATGAAATTTCACAAGATGTGGGGTGGGTGTGAAAAAACCGCCCCACATCTTGTTGCATTTGCACGTTGACGCGGAGGGCGCGCCGGTGCTATAGTAATGATAATTTCCGCCGGGGGGGCTGGTGCGGCCCGACCGCGCGCGGTGAAAGGAAAGTGGAGGGTTCTTATGTATCAGGTGACAAAGCGCGACGGCTCGTCCGCCGGGTTTGAGATTTCCAAGATCAGCGCCGCCATCACGAAGGCGTTCGAGGCGCTGGGCAAGCAGTACCATCCCAGCATCATCGACATGCTGGCCCTGCGCGTGACGGCGGATTTCGAGCCGAAGATCCGCGACGGGCTGATCCCGGTCGAGAGCATCCAGGACAGCGTCGAGGCCGTTCTGAGCGAGGCGGGCTACGCCGACGTGGCGAAGGCCTACATCTTATACCGCAAACAGCGCGAGAAGGTGCGCAACATCAATTCGACGCTGCTCAACTATAAGGAGCTTGTCAACGACTATTTGCAGATCAACGACTGGCGCGTGAAGGAGAACTCCACCGTGTCGTACTCGGTGGGCGGCCTGATTTTGTCGAACTCCTGCGCGATCACCGCGAACTACTGGCTCTGCGAGATCTACGACCCCGAGGTGGCCGAGGCGCACCGCAGCGCCGCCATCCACCTGCACGATTTGTCGATGCTGACGGGCTACTGCGCGGGCTGGTCGCTCAAGCAGCTCATTCAGGAGGGGCTCGGCGGCGTGCCGGGCAAGATCACGTCGTCGCCGGCGGCGCATCTGTCGACGCTGTGCAACCAGATGGTCAACTTCCTCGGCATCATGCAGAACGAGTGGGCGGGCGCGCAGGCGTTCTCGTCGTTCGACACGTACCTCGCGCCGTTTGTCAAGATCGACCACCTGACGCAGAAGGAAGTCAAGCAGTGCGTGCAGTCGTTCGTGTACGGCGTCAACACGCCCAGCCGCTGGGGCACGCAGGCGCCATTCTCGAACATCACGCTCGACTGGACGGTGCCGAAGGACCTCGCGCCGCTGCCCGTCATCGTCGCGGGGCGCGAGCAGGACTTCACATACGGCGACTGCCAGGCCGAGATGGACATGGTCAACAAGGCGTTCATTGAGATCATGATCGAGGGCGACGCCGAGGGCCGCGGCTTCCAGTACCCCATCCCGACGTACTCCATCACGCGCGACTTCGACTGGTCCGACACCGAGAACAACCGCCTGCTGTTTGAGATGACGGCCAAGTACGGTACGCCGTATTTCTCGAACTACATCAACAGCGACATGGAGCCGTCCGACGTGCGCTCGATGTGCTGCCGCCTGCGGCTCGACTTGCGCGAGCTGCGCAAGAAGTCCGGCGGCTTCTTCGGCTCGGGCGAGTCGACGGGCAGCGTCGGCGTCGTGACCATCAACCTGCCGCGCATCGCGTACCTCGCGGAGGATGAGCAGGACTTCTACGCCCGCCTCGACCACCTGATGGACATCGCGGCGCGCAGCCTCAAGACGAAGCGTACGGCCATCACGCGCCTGATGGAGGCCGGGCTTTACCCGTACACAAAGCGCTACCTCGGTTCGTTCGACAACCACTTCAGCACGATCGGCCTCATCGGTATGAACGAGGTGGGCCTGAATGCGAAGTGGCTGCGCAAGGATCTGACGCACCCCGAGACGCAGGCCTTCGCGCGCGACGTGCTCAACCACATGCGCGAGCGTTTGTCGGACTATCAGGAGCAGTACGGCGACCTCTACAACCTCGAGGCGACGCCCGCCGAGTCCACGACGTACCGCTTCGCGAAGCACGACAAAAAGCAGTTCCCGGACATCATCACGGCGAACGAGAACGGCACGCCGTACTACACGAACTCGTCGCACCTGCCCGTCGGCTACACGGAGGACATCTTCTCCGCGCTCGACATTCAGGACGATTTGCAGACGCTCTACACGTCCGGCACCGTGTTCCACGCGTTCCTCGGCGAGAAACTGCCCGACTGGCGCGCCGCCGCACAGCTCGTGCGCAAGATCGCCGAAAACTACAAGCTGCCGTACTACACGCTGTCGCCGACGTACTCCATCTGCCCCGACCACGGCTATCTGACGGGCGAGGTCTACGTCTGCCCGCACTGTGGCAAGGCCACCGAGGTCTACAGCCGCATCACGGGCTACTACCGCCCGGTGCAGAACTGGAACGACGGCAAGACGCAGGAGTTCAAGGACCGCCGCGTCTACGACATCTCGCGCTCGCACCTGCGCCGCGCCGGCGCGGCGGGCAGCGAGGTCACGGCCCCGGCGTCGCCCGTCGCGGCGGCTCCCGCGCCCGGCGAGATCCTGCTGTTCACGACGCGCACGTGCCCGAACTGCCGTCAGGCCGAGCGCCTGCTCCGGCAGGCGGGCGTGACCTACCGCACCGTCGTGGCGGACGAAGCGCCCGCCCTCGCGAACCAGTACGCCGTGCGGCAGGCCCCGACGCTCATTGCGGGCGGCGGGGCGCACGTCGGCCTCGCGGGCGTGCGGCGCTTCCTCGACGGACTGCGTCCCGCCAGCGCCGGCTGATCTTTCCAACTCAAAACAAGAGCGTCCCGGGCGCTGCAAGCGCCCGGGACGCGTCGTTGAAAGGAGAAATTCCCATGACGGATGTTCTCATTGTGGGCGGCGGCCCGGCGGGCCTGACGGCCGCGCTGTATGCCGCGCGCGCGGGCTGCTCCGTGCGCGTGCTCGAGCGCGGGGCTCCCGGCGGGCAGATCTGTTACTCGCCGCTCGTGGAAAACTATCCCGCGCTGCCGGGCACGTCCGGCGCGCAGCTGGCCGAGGCGCTGACGGCGCAGGCCGAGGCGCTGGGCGTCGCGATCGACTACGCCGACGCCGCCGGCGCGCGCGAGGCGCCCGGCGGATACGCGGTCGACACGGACGCGGGCGAGTACCAATGCCGCGCGCTCGTGCTCGCGCCCGGCACCGAGCACCGAAAGCTCGGCCTCGACGGCGAGGACGCGCTCTCGGGCGTGTCGTACTGCGCCGTGTGCGACGGCGCGTTCTACAAGGACAAGGACGTCGCCGTCGTGGGCGGCGGCAACACCGCGCTGCAGGAGGCGCTGTTTCTGACGGGCGTCTGCGCGCACGTCACGCTCGTGCACCGGCGCGCGGAACTGCGCGGCGAGGCGCGGCTGGCCGCGCAGCTGCTCGACCGGCCGAACGCGCGGATGCTGCTCGGCTGGGTCCCGGAGCGGCTGCTCGGCGAAAACGGCGCGCTGACGGGCCTCGCGCTGCGCAACACGGAGACGGGCGAGCACAAGACACTCGACGTGGACGGCCTCTTCGTCGCCGTCGGCCAGATGCCCGGCACCGCGCCGTTCGCGGATTTCGTCGACGTCGACGAGAACGGCTGGTTCGCCGCGGGCGAGGACTGCCGCACCAGACGCCCCGGCGTCTTCGTCGCGGGCGACTGCCGCGCCAAATCCCTGCGCCAGCTCACCACCGCCGTCGCCGACGGCGCCGTCGCCGGCGCCTCCGCGTTTTTATCATGCGCTTCATCGCCTTTGTGACCGTCCCCTGCTGCTTGTCAAAAATCTGCTTCCCCTGAACAAAAGGGGCTTTTGACATGCGCTTCAAGCCCTTTGTGACCGTCCCCTGCTGCTTGGCAGACTATTGGCTCCCCTTTGAGGGGAGCTGTCCCCGAAGGGGACTGAGGGGTGAACTCCACGGGCGTGAACCTTCGCACACTCTTTTTCAGTTTCTTCTCAAAAAAGGCTTCGAAGGTTTGTGCGAGCGGTCAGCCCCTGCCGCCATCCCTCCGGCCCTTCGGGCCACCACGTCTCCGCGCTAAGAGCCGCCGCTTGCGCGGCGGTTGCGCTCCGACACCCTCCAGAGGGCCTTCTCGCCGCTTCGCGGCTCACCTTGACGCCGCTGCGGCGGCAGCCCTCAAAGGGGAGGCAAGTTTCTTCCCTCCTGCTGGGGACGCTGCCAAAGGGCAACCGGCGCATGTTATAAGATCCCGAAGCGGGCGAAGGCTTCGGTGGCGGTCATGCCGCCCTCGATGGCCTTGCGCACGAGCTTTTCGCCCGCGGCCTTTTCGAGGGCGCGGCGCACGCACTCGTCGGCGGCCTCGCGCGGCACGATCAGCACGCCGTCCATGTCGCCGAACACGAGGTCGCCGTCATGGATCACCACGCCGCCGATCTCGATGGTGCAGCGGAAATCCACGACGTTCGTGCGGATGCTGGAGTCCTGCGCCCAGCGCGCCGTCGCGAAGACCGGGAAATTCTGCGCCAGCACCTGCGGCGTGTCGCGCGTGTACCCGTCCAGCACCGCGCCCGCCGCGCCGCGCGTCTTCGCCGTGGCCGTCAACAGCTCGCCCCACAGCGCGCTGTTGTGCGCGCCCGTCGCCACATACACGTCGTTGCGGCGCAGCTGGTCCAGAGCCTCCGTCAGCAGGCCGAACGGCTTTTTCTGCACCTCGAACACGTCGCACTCCAGCACCGTGCACGCGCGGCCCGCCAGCTTCATGTCGTCGCGCAGCGGGTGGATGGCCGCGGGCAGGAACTGGTGCGCGAAGCCCATCGCGTCCAGAATGTCGCCCACC
>CALXIU010000024.1 GCA_944388415.1 uncultured Ruthenibacterium sp.
AAAAGTGTGTTTTGGCCTCCCCTCGAGGGGAGGTGGCCCGAAGGGCCGAAAGGGTGAACTGCACGAGCCTGAAAATTTATTTTGAAAAAAGCACGCTGCATCGGTCAACGAGTGCAATTCACCCCTCCGGGTTCGCTTGCGCTCACCCACCTCCCCTCAATGGGGAGGCCACTCGCTTTTTCGCTTCATGTACTTTTTCGACAGCCTCACGCGCTCCCCGATCCATCGGGGAGCGCGTCAGTTTGTCGATAAACTGAAAAATGTGCGCGCATTGCCTCCCCTTTGCGGGGAGGCAAAAGTGTGCCCCCTCCCGCAGGGGACGGCGATAAAGGGCGGCCGGCGCCTGTAAAATTACTTTTTGATGCGGATGCGGACTTGCCGCGGCCAGATCAGGCGTGTGACGCTGCCGAACGACAGCTGTTCGGCGGAGAACAGCATCATATACAGCAGAGCGCCGCGCAATACGGTCAGCGGCGCGAGATCGCTCGTGAGGAACGGGTACTGCGCCGCGAGGATGATGACGGCGATGTTGACCGGCACGCCGGTGACGGCCACGAGCAGGAACATCCACAAACTTTCGTGCCGCCTCGCGGGCGGGAAGCATGCGACGGCCGCGAACAGGCACGGCACGATCAGCAAAAGCGCCAGCGGACGGCGGGCGAGAGTCAGCGCCCACGCCAGCACGGGCGGAAGCAGCTGCAGGCCCGACCGCACGACGCGGTTCACATGAAGCATGCGACCACCTCCAGCACATTCAACAGGATCAGCAGCGGCAGCGCGAATTGCAGCACGCGCACCAGCACGCTGACGGCGATCACCACGCGGCCGACCGGGCCCGCGGCGCGCAGTTGTTTGCGCAGCGCGCGGTTTGTCACGATCTCCCGCGCGCTGTCAGTCAGATCCTCGATGCCGAGCAGGTCGCCAAGGACGGACATGCCGTCCAGCCCGTCGACAAAGATGATGTTGAACATCGCGAGCAGAAAATTGTCGAGACCCGCGTACAGGAACGCCGCGCCCAGCGCGGGGACGGCGCACGACAGCAGCAGGCAGACGCCCGTCAGCAGCAAATTCATCTCGACGCCGGCGGCGTTGACCTGGATGCGCTGGCCCCGGCTTTTGAGGAGCGGGGAATCGACCATCACGTATGCGCCGGGCAGGAAGTTGCGGATCGTCACGCCGAACTCGAACACCGGCGCTCCGTAGGCGATGCCCGCGAACGCGTGTGCCGCCTCGTGCAGCACGAGCCCGGCGGCAAAGCCCAGGATAAATCCCGTCAGCGCCCAGTCCGTGTTCGGGATTGGCAGGAGACGGAAAAACAGCGCCGTGCCCGCCGCGAACACGGGCAGCCACAGAAGAAGCAGCAGCGCGTTGCACACGCGGCAGACGGCGCGCATTCGCTTGTTCGGCTTCGGAAACCACAGCGCGCACAGCACCGTCCCGAGGCCCGCCGTCAGCACGCGGCTGTGCCGCACGAGTTCGTTTTCATCCAGCTCGTCCAGCATCCATTCGACCTCCGCCCGGCTGAGCGACGGGTCGATGCGGTACGGGTCGCGCTTGCCGTTCAGACGCCGGGCAAACCGCATGAGCCGCGCGTCTATTTCAAAATCTTCGTCCAGAACATGGTTGTGCACCGCATATGTATCACGGCTCTCACGCCGGAACGTCAGCCAGTTGTTGAACATCGGGTATTTCATCAGAACTCACCTCGGAGGTCATCAGCGCGTGAACATCCAGCCCCGCCGCGTGCGGGGAATACAGATACTATACTCCCGCCCGCGAAAACTGTCTACAGAATTGCGCAAAAAACACACGGCGTTCATCCGGAGATGAACGCCGTGTCGATTTGTGTTCATTTTATTTCCCGCCGTCCTCGGCTTCGAGCGCGGCACGGCACGCCGCGAGGTTGTCGCGGTCCGCGCGTGGCAGCTCCGGGTACTGCGGACGGCACGCCTCTAGCGTGTCCAGCAGGATCTCCGACACAAGGTACCGCGCGAACCATTTCTTGTCCGCGGGCACGACGTACCACGGGCTGTGCTTCGTCGCCGTCGCGCGGATGACGGCCTCGTACGTCTTCATATACTCGTCCCAGTACGCGCGCTCCTTGAGGTCGCTCGACGAGAACTTCCAGTTTTTCGTCTCGTCATCGATGCGCGCCAGAAAGCGCTCTTTCTGCGTCTCCTTCGACACATTCAGAAAAATTTTCACGACGCGGAAGCTGTTCTCATAGAGGTATTCCTCAAAGTCGTTGATCTGCCGGTAGCGCTTGTGGAAAAACTCCTCCTCGCTCTCGTCGATGCAGCGCGACGCCATGCGGTATCCCTTGTACATGTCGTGCACGTCCACCACCAGCACATCCTCGTAGTACGAGCGGTTGAAGATGGCGATGCACCCGCGCTCGGGCAGCGCGCGCACGGCGCGCCACAGATAGTCGTGCGCCAGCTCCTCCTTCGACGGCTGCTTGAAGCCCGTTACCTTCACACCCTGCGGGTTCATGCCCGTCATCACGTGCTTGATCGTGCTGTCCTTGCCCGCCGCGTCCATCGCCTGCAGGACGATCACGACGCCCTCGCGCCCCTCGGCGAAGAGCGCGTCCTGCAACTGCGCGCAGCGACGCAGGTTTTTCGCCATGCGGCGCGCGGCCTCGTCCTTCGTGATCTCCGCGTCCTGCACGCCCGTGGGCGCATCGGAAAGCGTGAAGTCCCTGCCCGCGCGGCAGTCCTTCCAGTTCATCCGTCTCCCTCCCGCGTGTTTGCCAGCACATCGGCCGTGATGCGCGCCGCGCACGCCACCAGATCGGCGCACGGGCGGCTGGCGTAGTACTGCGCCGTGCGCGCCTCGGCCACGGGC
The DNA here is from genome assembly GCA_944388415.1 of uncultured Ruthenibacterium sp. Taxonomy (GTDB): domain Bacteria; phylum Bacillota; class Clostridia; order Oscillospirales; family Ruminococcaceae; genus Ruthenibacterium. Next base: position 2,848 of record CALXIU010000024.1, read on the forward strand.
GTGCCTTCGGCCGCCTCAAGGCCCAGCAGTTCGCGGCAGATGTAGCTGCCGTTCTCGGCGCGGAACCGGTGCGCCGCGCGCTGGATCATGTCGTAGCACGCCGTTTTCGCGTCCGCGTCCTCAATGTCCGAATAGCCGCGCAGCGAACCGAGGATCAGCGTCATGCCGCTCACCGCGCCGCACACCTCGCGCAGGCGGCCAACGCCGCCTCCGAAGCCGCTCGCCAGCCGCGCGGCCTGCGCCTCCGTCAGCCCCAGCTCTTCGGCGAACGCCAGCGTCACCGACTGCGCGCAGTTGTAGCCCTTCATAAAATATGCCCGGGCAAGCTCGCCCTTATCCATCTTGTCTCCCTCTTTCCGAATGTTGTCAGTCGTCCCCGATCAGCGCGAAGCGGTCCACGTCGAACAGCCCGCGGTCGGTCAGGCGCAGCTGCGGGATGACCGGCAGCGCCAGAAACGACAGCGTGATGAACGGGTCCACGTGGTACGGGATGCCCATGCCGGACGCTTTGTGCAGAATGGCTGCCGTCGCGTCGCGCACCGTCTCCCACGGCGCGTCGCTCATCAGCCCTGCGATGCGCAGCGGCACCTCGCCCAGCACCTCGCCGCCCGCGCACAGCACGTACCCGCCGCCGATCTCCCGCAGGCGGTCCACCGCCAGCGCGATGTCGCGGTCATTGTCGCCCGCCGCGATGATGTTGTGGCTGTCGTGCGCGACGCTCGTCGCGATGGCCCCGCCCCGGATGCCGTAGCCCTTCAGCGGGCACACGGCCACATTGCCGTTCTTGCCGTGGCGCTCCACGACGCACAGCTTCGTGTACACCGCGTCCGGCGCGAAGAAGCCGCCTGTTTGCGGCACGTCCTCCACAAGATGGCGCGTCGCGATCTGGTACGGGACCAGCTCGATGCAGTGCATCTTCCCGCGCGCCGGCAGCGCGAGGTCCGCCTCCGTCAGCGCCCGGCAGTGCACCGAATCCGTCAGCGCCGCCGGCACGGGAGCGGGGGACAGTCCCTCGAACGCGCGCGCGGCCTCCGCGCCGTCCTTGTACACGGCGTGGACGGACACGTCCCGCAGGCTGTCCAGCACCACGAGGTCGGCCCGGTATCCGGGCGCGACCGCGCCGAGGTCCCGCAGGCCGTACGCGCGCGCCGCGTTCACCGTCGCCATCTGGATGGCCGTCACCGGGTCGACGCCCATCTGCACCGCGACGTGCACGTTGTGGCGCACGTTGCCGTTCTCGCTCACATCGTCGATGTGCTTGTCGTCCGTGCAGAACAAAAGGCGGTCGGACGGCAGCTTGGAGGCCAGCCACCCGCGCATGATCGTCGACACGTTCTTCGCCGCGCTGCCCTCACGCACCAGCACCGCCATCCCGGCGCGCAGCTTCTCCGCCGCCTCCGCGAACGTCGTGCACTCGTGCTCCGTCGCGATCCCGAGCGACGCGTACGCCTGCAACGCGCCGCCCGTCAGCCCCGGCGCGTGGCCGTCCGCCAGCTTGCCGGCGCGCCGCGCCAGCGCGATCTTTTCCAGCACGCCCGCGTCGCCCGCCGCGGCCGCCGGGTAGTTCATCACCTCGCCGAGGCCCAGTACGCGCGGGTGCGCCAGATACGGCGCCATGTCCGCGGGCGTGAAGTCCGCGCCGTTTGTCTCAAACGGCGTCGCGGGCACGCTCGACGGCAGCATCAGGTACACGTTCAGCGGCAGATCTTCCGTCGCGTCCAGCAGATAGTCCATCGCGGCCGCGCCGCACACGTTGACGATCTCGTGCGGGTCGGCGATCACCGTCGTCGTGCCCGACGGCACGATCGCGCGCGCCAGCTCGAACGGCGAGGCCATCACCGACTCCATGTGCATGTGCGCGTCGATGAAGCCCGGGCACACGAAGCGCCCGGCGCAGTCCGCCTCCTCCCGGCCCTCGTACCGGCCAAGCCCGGCCACGAACCCGTCCGCGACCGCCACGTCGCACTCTGTGATCTCGCGCGTGAACACGTTCACGACGCGTGCGTTTTTCAGCACCAGATCGGCCTTTTCGCGCCCGGCGGCCACCGCCGCGCGGCGCGCGAGCAGTTTCACATCCTGCAAAACAAACGCCTCCTTCCGATTGTCGGCTTTTCCTTATTATACTCTCTGCCGCCCGTCCGGAAAAGCGCAAATGTTTCAAATTTGTTAAAGTTTGAAAAAATTCTGTATTTTTCGCCGCGGGGCTTGACAAGATAAAAAAGTGGTGTAAAATAATCTTAGCACTCGAGGATATAGAGTGCTAAACGAAACGAAAGGCAGGGGATGCACCGGTGGCGATCGACGACAGAAAACAGCGCGTGCTGCGCGCGATCGTGGCGCTCTACGCCACGGGCGGCGAACCGGTCGGCTCAGGGCTTCTGGCCGAGCACTTCGACCGCGCGGTGTCCTCCGCCACACTGCGCAACGAGATGGCCGCACTGACAAAGCTGGGCCTTCTCGAACAGCCGCACACCTCCGCGGGCCGCGTGCCCAGCGTGAAGGGATACCGCTATTACCTTGACAATCTGCTCGAGTCGGAGACGGCGGACGCGGGCGTCCGCGCTGAGATCGACCGCCGCTTCGCCTCGATGGACTACGACCCCGAGCACCTCGCGCAGGAATCCGCGCGGGCGCTGGCGGACCTCAGCGGCTACGCCGCGGCGGTCTCAACGCCCCGCAGCGACGACATCTGTATCGCCCACTTCGAAGTGGTGCAGGTCGGGCGCGGCGCGGCGGCCGTCCTGGCTGTGACGAGCGCCGGCGGCGTGCGCACGCGCACCGCGAAGGTGGAAGCGCCGCTCGCGGCGTCCGACGTCGCGCTGGCGGCGCAGGCGCTCAACCAGTTCATGACGTTCCGCTCCGCGGCGGACGTCGGGTTCGACACGTTCGGCGCGGTGGAACTCGCGGCGGGCGCGCGGGCGCAGGTGCTCCGCCCCATCTACTCGGCGGCGTACACGCTGCTGAAGGAGGCCGGACGCGCGGCCATCTATCTGGAGGGACAGCAGAACCTCGTCCGCTCCGGCTGCGCGCAGAGCGCCTACTGCTCGATGCTCGAGCTGTTCGCCGACGCGCAGGCCGTGCGCCGGATGATCCCGCGCACCGAGCGCGTGTCCATCATCCTCGGCGACGAGCTGGCCGACCACCCGATGCCCGGCCTTTGCGTCGCGTCGCGGCGCTACCACGCCGGCAACGGCCTGACGGGGACCATCTCCGTCATCGGCCCCACGCGCATGAGATACCGCGAGCTGGTGCCCGCACTCGAATATTTCGCCCGCGTTCTTGGCGAGCACATGTCAGGAACCGCATAGGAGGATCAACATGGAAGAAGAGAAAAAGGACGTTCAGGCTGAGGTCCAGCCCGAGGCGCAGCATCAGGCCGAGCCGCAGACAGAGCCTCAGACCCAGCCCGAGGCGGAAGCGCAGCCGGACGACGCCGCGCAGGCGGCTGCCGCGAAGGCGCGCGCCGGGGAGCTGGAAAAGCAGCTCGCGGAGCTGAAGGACACGTTCCTGCGCACCGCCGCCGAGTACGACAACTTCCGCAAGCGCTCTGTGCGCGAGCACGACGCCGCGTTCGGCAACGGCGTCTCGCACGCCGTCAACCTGCTTCTGCCGGTGCTCGACACGCTCAGCTACGCCGCGAACGCCCCCACCGGGGACGAGAGTTACAAAAAGGGCGTATTGATGACGCTCGACAAAGCCAATTCCGCGTTCGCCGCGATGGGCGTCACCGAGATCGAGGCCGCCGGCAAGCCGTTCGACCCCGAGCTCGCCACCGCCGTGATGCAGCGCGAGGCCCCCGAGGGCGTCGAGAGCGGCACGGTGCTGGAGGTCCTGCAAAAGGGCTACCGGCTCGGCGACAAAGTCGTGCGCCACGCCACCGTCATCGTGGCGGAATAACGCATATCACTACAAATTGTATTCATCATATTGAACATTACAAAGAGGAGAATGACTTATGGGAAAAATCATTGGTATTGACCTTGGCACCACCAACAGCTGTGTTTCCGTGATCGAGGGCGGCGAGCCCGTCGTCATCGCGAACGCCGAGGGCGCGCGCACCACGCCGAGCGTTGTCGGCTTCACCAAGACGGGCGAGCGTCTCATCGGCCAGGTCGCGAAGCGCCAGGCCATCACGAACCCCGACCGCACGATCTCGTCCATCAAGCGCCACATGGGCACGGACTACAAGGTGGAGATCGACGGCAAGAAATACACCCCGCAGGAGATCAGCGCGATGATCCTCGCGAAGCTGAAGGCCGACGCCGAGAGCTATCTGGGCGAGAAGGTCACCGAGGCCGTCATCACCGTCCCGGCGTACTTCAACGACTCGCAGCGCCAGGCCACGAAGGACGCGGGCGCGATCGCGGGCCTCGACGTCAAGCGCATCATCAACGAGCCGACGGCCGCGTCGCTGGCGTACGGCGTCGACAAGGAAGAAGAGCAGAAGGTCATGGTCTATGACCTCGGCGGCGGCACGTTCGACGTGTCGATCATTGAGATCGGCGACGGCGTCACGGAAGTGCTCTCCACCGCGGGCGACACGCACCTCGGCGGCGATGACTTCGACCAGCGCATCATCGACTGGCTGGCCGACGAGTTCAAGAAGGAGAACGGCGTCGACCTGCGCAGCGACAAAATGGCCGCGCAGCGCCTGAAGGAGGCCGCCGAGAAGGCGAAGATCGAGCTGTCGGGCGTCGCGTCCACGGCCATCAACCTGCCGTTCATCACGGCGGACGCCACCGGCCCGAAGCACCTCGACATGACGCTGACCCGCGCGAAATTCAACGAGCTGACGGCGGATCTCGTCGAGCGCACGATGGGCCCTGTCCGTCAGGCACTCAAGGACGCCGGCCTGCAGCCGTCCGATCTGCACAAGGTGCTGCTCGTCGGCGGCTCCACCCGCATCCCGGCCGTGCAGGAGGCCGTCAAGAACTTCATGCACATTGAGCCGAGCAAGGGCATCAACCCGGACGAGTGCGTCGCCATCGGCGCGGCCATCCAGGGCGGCGTGCTCGGCGGCGACGTCAAGGGCATCGTCCTGCTGGACGTCACCCCGTTGAGCCTCGGCATCGAGACGATGGGCGGCGTGTGCACCCGCATCATCGAGCGCAACTCCACGATCCCGACCAAGAAGAGCCAGATCTTCTCCACGGCGGCCGACAACCAGCCGTCCGTCGAGGTCAACGTCCTGCAGGGCGAGCGCGAGTTTGCCCGCGACAACAAATCCCTCGGAACCTTCCACCTTGACGGCATCGCCCCGGCGCCCCGCGGCGTGCCCCAGATCGAGGTCACGTTCGACATCGACGCCAACGGCATCGTGAACGTCTCCGCGAAGGATCTCGGCACCGGCAAGGAACAGCACATCACCATCACGTCGTCCACGAACATGAGCAAGGACGACGTCGAGAAGGCCGTCCGTGAGGCCGAGCAGTACGCGGCCGAGGACAAGAAGCGCCGCGAGGAGGTCGACATCCGCAACGGCGCCGACCAGATGATCTTCCAGACAGAGAAGGCCCTGAACGAGCTGGGCGACAAGGTCTCCGCGAGCGAGAAGTCCGACGTCGAGGCGAAGGTCGCGGCGCTGAAGGAAGCGCTCAAGGGCAGCGACATCGAGGCCATCAAGGCGAAGCAGGAGGATCTGCAGAAGACCTTCTACGCCATCAGCGAGAAGATGTACAAGGAGGCCGCGGCGGCTCAGCAGGCCGCGCAGGGCGCTCAGGGCGCGCAGAACGCGTCTGACAACGCAAAGCCCGGCGACGACAACGTCGTGGACGCCGACTACCGCGAGGTCTGATCGAAGAACAAACGCACGGAGCGAGGGCGGGATTCCCGTCCTCCGCTCTTGTGCTTTCACAGGGTGACGAGAGATTATGGCAGAAAAACGCGATTACTATGAGGTCCTCGGCGTACCGCGCACGGCGAGTGCCGACGAGATCAAAAAAGCATACCGCAAGCTGGCGAAGAAATACCACCCCGACCTGAACCCCGGCGACAAGTCCGCCGAGGAGAAGTTCAAAGAGGTGGGCGAGGCGTACGAGGTGCTGTCCGACAGCGACAAGAAGGCGCGCTATGACCAGTTCGGCCACGCGGGCGGCGATCCCAACCACGGCGCGGGCGCGGGGGCCGGCGGGTTCGGCGGCGGCTTTGGCGGCGGCATCGACCTCGACGACATCCTCGGCTCGATGTTCGGCGGCGGCTTCGGCGGCTTCGGCGGCGGCAGGCAGCGAGCGAACCCGAACGCGCCGCGCCGCGGCGGCGACATCCGCGTCAGCCTCGTGCTCGACTTCATGGAGGCCGTGCACGGCTGCACAAAGACCGTCTCCGTCAGCCGTCAGGACACCTGCCCCGAGTGCGGCGGCTCCGGCGCGGCGAAGGGCACGACGGCTGAGACGTGTCCCGATTGCCGCGGCACGGGCTATGTCACGGTGCAGCAGCGCACGCCGTTCGGCGTGATGCAGTCCACGCAGCCGTGCCGCAAGTGCGGCGGCAAGGGCAAGATCATCAAGACCCCGTGCTCGAAGTGCCACGGCTCCGGCAAGACCGCCTCCACGAAGCGCGTGGAGGTCAAGGTCCCGGCCGGCATCAACGACGACCAGAGCCTGCGCCTGTCGGGCCTCGGCGACGCGGGCGCGAACGGCGGCCCGTCGGGCGATTTGATCGTCATTGTCACCGTCCGTCCGGACAGGATGTTCGAGCGCGACGGCTATGACGTGCACGTCACGGTGCCCGTTACGTACAGCCAGGCGGTGCTCGGCGCGGAGATCGTCGTGCCCACCGTCGACGGCAAGGTGCAGTACAACGTGCCCGAGGGCACGCAGAGCGGCACCACATTCCGCCTGCGCGGCAAAGGCATCCAGTACCTCAACGGCCGCGGCCGCGGCGACCAGTACGTCCACGTGGTGGTCGAGATCCCGAAAAAGCTCACGCGCACGCAGCGCGACGCGCTGAAAAAGTTCGAGGAATCCCTCAAGGAGGAAAACTACGAGCAGCGCAAGGGCTTTTTCAAAACCCTCCGCGACATGTTCGACAAATAAGCCCACCAGCGCATCCGTTCGGGTGCGCTTTTTATTATGCACTTGTTGCCCTTTGTCACCGTCCCCTGCTGGCGGGCAGAGAGTTGGCTCCCCATTGAGGGGAGCTGTCCCCGAAGGGGACTGAGGGGTGAATTCCACGGGCGTGACCCTCCGCGCACACTTTTTCCGTTTCCCCCCTCCCGCGCGGCGCGCGGATGTGTTATGATATCCCTGTACAAGCGGCTGCGCCGCAGGAAAGGAACATCACGCATGAAACAGACAGACCCCGCCTATCAGATGTACGTCTCCATCCTCCGCGAGGAGATGCTGCTCGCGATGGGCTGCACCGAGCCGGTCGCCGTGGCCTACGCGGCGGCCGCCGCGCGCAGCGTACTGCGCGCCCCCGCCGCGCTGCGCGCCTGCACGCTGCGCGTCAGCGGCAATATCATCAAGAACGTCAAGAGCGTCGTCGTGCCGAACACCGGCGGACTGCGCGGACTCGAGGCGGCGGCCGCCGTCGGCATCGTGGGCGGCGACGAGCGCGCCGGGCTGCAGGTCATCGCCGCCGTCACGCCCGCGCAGCAGGAGGGCGCGCGCGCTGCTCGCGTCCTGCCGCTTCGACGTGGTCCCGGCGCAGAGCGAAAAGATCTTCTACATCGAGGTCCTTCTGGAGGCGGAGGGCGAGACGTCCCGCGCTGTGATCGAGGACTTCCACACGAACCTGACCGCGCTCGAGCACGACAGCGCGCCTGTCGAGCCGCCGCGCGCCGCCGACGAGGCCCCGGCCGAGACGGCGCAGACCGACCGCTCGGGCATGAGCGTCGAGGGCATCCTTGACTTTGCCGCCACCGCCGAGCTCGACGACGTGCGCGAGCTGCTCGAGCGCCAGATCCGCTGCAACACGGCCATCGCGGACGAGGGCCTGAACAACGCGTGGGGCGCGCAGGTCGGCCGCACGCTGCTCAAAGGCGGCAGCGACGTCTTCACCCGCGCCGCCGCGTCCGCCGCCGCGGGCAGCGACGCGCGCATGGGCGGCTGTGAGCTGCCCGTCGCCATCGTCTCCGGCAGCGGCAACCAGGGCTTGACGGCCTCCGTGCCCGTCATCGTGTACGCGCGCGAGAAGGGCGCGTCCCACGACGATTTGCTGCGCGCGCTTTTGGTGTCGAACCTCATCACCATCCACCAGAAGACGAGCATTGGCCGCCTCTCCGCGTTCTGCGGCGCCACCAGCGCCGGCGTCGGCGCGGCGTGCGGCATCGCGTGGCTCGACGGCGGCGATTACGAGGTCATCGCCCACACCATCGTCAACGCGCTGGCCATTCTGTCCGGCATGGTGTGCGACGGCGCGAAGGCCTCGTGCGCCGCGAAGATCGCGATGGCCGTCAGCAACGGCCTGCTGGGCTACCGCCTCTTCTGCAACGGCCTCCAGTTCTACGGCGGCGACGGCATCGT
>CALXIU010000025.1 GCA_944388415.1 uncultured Ruthenibacterium sp.
GGGACGGGCGTCAGAGCGCGCAAAAACCGGCGCGGCAAAAGCGACACGCTGAGCGCCGCGAGGACCGCCTGCGCCGCGAAGACGAAGCCCTCGGCCGGGCCGGGCGCGACGGCCGCGCCCGCGAGCGACGCCAGCGCGAACGCCGCGCACGACACACCGCGCCCGGCGTCCCGGCACAGACCCGCCGCGACGGCCCCGAGCGCGATGCCGACGCCCGCGTACAGCAGCGTCGCGTCCGACGCCGCCAGCGCCGCCGCGCAGACGGCTCCCGCGGCGGCGCCCGTCCCCTCGCCTCTGAGCGCGGCGGCAAGGCTGGCGGCGGACGCAAAGAGGATGCCCGCCGACGCGGCCCCGGCCGACAGCGGCATGAGCGCGACGACGGCGGCGGCCAGCGCGAATAGCCGCGCGGCCGAGGCCTCGCTGTCGCCGTCCGAGATGCCGCGCGACCGCAGAGAGAAGAACACCGCCAGCAAAAACGACGCGCCCAGCGCCATCAGCGATTCGCTGACGGCCAGCAGCACGCCGCTCGCGCCCGCGCCCGTGACAACGGCCATGCCGGACGCGCACAGCGCGAGGCACGCGGAGCCGAGGGCCGCGGGCGCGAGCGGCGTGACGCGCCTCCGGCGCGGCCCGCACACGGCGCGCACCGCCGCAACAGCCAGGATGGACGCGAGATACGGCGCGCCGGACGCAAGCGGCGGAAATGACGCGTACCCAAGCGCTGCGCCGACGCACACGGGCAGCGCGAACGACGCCGGGACCGCCCCGGCGAGCGCCACACCGAGGGGATGCAGGCCGAGCGCCGTGCCGCGCGCGGCCAAAAACGCCGCCGCGAGCGCGCCGAGCCACACGGCGGCCGAGGACGCGCCCGCGCGCAGGCGGCGCGCCGCGTCCTCGCCGAGCGCGCCGGTCAGAAATGCCGTCATGGAAAATCCTCCTTTTTTTTGCCGCGCGGACGCATCGACCGTGCGCGCCGCGCATACTCTATGAATAGTATAAAAGCCCCCCGCTGGGAAAGTTTTCCTTTCCTGCGGGGGGCTTTTGGCTGTTTGTGTCGGAGGTTCGGCAGACGCGTCGCTTTTTACGCGAGGCGGGCGATGGCGGCGCGGATGCGATCGAGCGCGCGCTGTTTGCCGAGGATGGCGGACAGCTCGATGCCGCCGCCCGGCGTGAACTGCTTGCCGGACACGGCCACGCGCAGCGGCCACAGCATCCAGCCGTTCTTGACGCCCTTCTCGGCGATCAGTGCGAACAGCGCCTCGTGGATGTTCTCCTGCGTGAAGTCCCCGATGCCCTCGAGCACGGGCAGAGCCGCCTCAAGCGCTTCCTTCGCGGTCTCGGGCGTCGTCTTCATCTTCTTGCTGCGGAACAGCTCGAGGTCGTACTCCGGCATCTCGTCGATGAAGTCGATCTGCTCGGGGATGTCGGACAGCACCTCGCAGCGCTGCTGCAGCACGCTGCACAGGAGCTTGCGGTCGCAGTCGGTCTTGACGGCTGCGTCGATGTACGGCGCGGCCTTCTCCGCGAACGCCTCGGGGCTGAGGGCGCGGATGTACGCGGCGTTGATGGCGCGCAGCTTGAGCGGGTCAAAGATGGCGGGAGCCTTGCCGATGCCGTGCTCGTCGAAGATCTCGACCATCTCGTCGAGCGAGAAGATCTCGCGCTCGCCCTTCGGCGACCAGCCGAGCAAGAGGATGTAGTTCAGCACCGCCTCGGTGAGGTAGCCCTTCGCCACGAGGTCCTGATAGCTGGCGTCGCCGTTGCGCTTCGACAGCTTGTTCTGCGCGTCCTTCATGACGGGCGGGCAGTGGATATACGTCGGGATGTCCCAGCCGAAGGCCTTGTACAGCAGATTGTACTTCGGCGTGCTGGACAGATATTCGGAGCCGCGGATGACGTGCGTGATGCCCATCAGGTGGTCGTCGACAACGTTCGCGAAGTTGTACGTCGGCATGCCGTCAGCCTTGATGAGGATCTGGTCGTCGAGCGTGGAGTTGTCGACCTCGATGTGGCCGAACACGACGTCCTCGAAGCTGGTCGTGCCCGTCTGCGGCACCTTCTGGCGGATGACGTACGGTGCGCCCGAAGCGATCTTCGCCTCGACCTCCTCTTTGGAGAGGTTGCGGCAGTGGCCGTCGTAGTGCGGGGCCTGGCCGCTGGCCTTCTGCACGAGGCGCATCTCCTCGAGGCGGTCCTTGTCGCAGAAGCAGTAGTACGCCTCGCCCTTCTCGACCAGCTGCTCGGCGTAGCCCTTGAACATGTGCATCCGCTCAGACTGCACGTACGGGCCGACCGGGCCGCCGATGTCCGGGCCCTCGTCCCACAGAAGGCCCGTCTCGCGCAGCGTGTTGTAGATGATGTCCACCGCGCCCTCGACGTAGCGCTCCTGGTCGGTGTCCTCGATGCGGAGGATGAACGTGCCCCCCTCGTGCTTCGCCTTCAGATATGCATACAGAGCCGTGCGCAGCTTGCCCACGTGCATGTAGCCCGTGGGGCTGGGCGCAAAACGGGTCCGCACCTTGTTTGTTGCCATGTGATTCTCCCTCGTTTTCGTCAATAGTTCAAAAGACACAATGTCGCATGATCCAGTTTACCGTTCCTTTTGGGGTTTGTCAATAAGCGCGATTTGTGATATAGTAAGATTTACTACAGATCAAAGGCAGGTTTTGAACATGACAGCGGAAAAACAGCGCGTTTTCAGCGGCATCCAGCCCACGGGGACGTTCACCATCGGCAACTACATCGGCGCGGTGCGCAACTGGCCCAAATTGCAGGATGACTACGACTGCCTGTATTCCGTCGTGGATCTGCACGCCATCACCGTGCGGCAGAACCCTGCCGATCTGCGTCGGCGCACGCGCGAGACGGCGGCGCTGTTGCTCGCGTGCGGCGTCGACCCCGAGAAGAGCATCCTGTTCGTGCAGAGCCACGTGCCCGCGCACACACAGCTGTCGTGGGTACTGGGATGCTTCTGCCCGTTCGGCGACCTGACGCGGATGCACCAGTTCAAGGAGAAGAGCGCCAAGCACCCCGAGGACATCAACGGCGGCCTGCTCACCTACCCCATCCTGATGGCGGCCGACATCCTTTTGTACAACGCGCACCTCGTGCCCATCGGCAACGACCAGAAACAGCATCTGGAGCTGGCGCGCAACATCGCCCAGCGCTTCAACGGCGTGTACTCCGAGACGTTCGTCGTGCCCGACGGCTACATCCCGAAGACCGGCGCGCGCGTGATGAGTTTGCAGGAGCCGGAGAAGAAGATGAGCAAGTCCGACACGAACGCGAACGCCACCGTGCGCGTGCTGGATGAGCCGGACGCCATCGTGCGCAAGTTCAAGCGCGCCGTGACGGATTCCGACGGCTGCGTGCGCGCTTCGACCGATAAGCCCGGCGTGACGAACCTGATGAGCATTTACGGCGCGTTCACCGGCAAGAGCTTCGAGGAGATCGAGCGCGAGTTCGACGGCCTCGGCTACGGCGTGTTCAAAGAGGCCGTCGCGCAGAGCGTCGTCGACACGCTCACGCCCATCCAGGCCGAGTACGCCCGCATCCTCGCCGACAAAGAGTACCTCGACGGCGTTTTGAAGTCCGGCGCCGAGCGCGCGAATCGCGCGGCGCAGCGCGTATTGACGAAAGTGTACAAAAAGGTAGGTTTTGTGCAATTGTGACCAAATGGTAAAATATACCTACCATATATTGACAGATTCAGCCTTTTTCTGTATAATGATGGCAAATAAAGGGAAGGCGGGAAAAATCTTATGAAATCTACGGGAATCGTGCGGAAGATCGACGATCTGGGGCGCATCGTGCTGCCCATCGAACTGCGCCGCGTGCTCGATATCGACAAGGATTCGTCGCTGGAGATCTATGTGGACGACGATCGCATCATTCTGAAGAAGTATCAGCCTGCGTGCATTTTCTGCGGTTCCGCAGAGGATGTGGCGCAGTATCAGGGGCGCAACATCTGCGCCAAGTGCCGCGAGGCCATCGGGAACATCCGCTGACACGGCGCGGAAACACACAAAAAAAACGGCTCTCCTTCGCGGAGAGCCGTTGGCATGTCAGGGGAGTTTACGCCTTCGTCTGGGGGCCGTGGCCTGCGTCGATGCGTTCCTCGCTCTTTTGGATGAGCGTCATCAGGCTGGAATTGTACAGCGGGTAGTCGTGCGCGATGCTCTGCGTGGTCATCGAGAACGCGTTCGTGATCTTGAGCGGTGCGCTGTCGTTCACGCTCTCCCCCGCGAGGATGGCGCGGACGTTTGCTTCGGCGACGTGCATCGCCGCGTCGGAGTAGCCGCCGTACAGGCTGCGGCTGACGCTGAACATGCTGTCGGCGTTTTTCGGGCCCGCGTGGTACACGGCGCGGAACATCTTGTACACAGCCAGCATCAGATACGCCGAGAGCTCTTTCACAAGACCTTTGTCCGGGCACTCGTTGAGCTTGTCGAACAGGATGTTGAGGCTGTTGGCGATGATCTTCTTGTTGAACGTCGGCAGCACGCTGCCGCGGTAAACGCTGTCCTTGGCGGTCTCGGGGCTGGGGATCTCGTCGGCCGAGAGCGTGAGGCCCGTGCGGTCGGCGCTGCGGCCGAGCAGATAGTCGCAGGAGACGCCGTAATAATCGGCGACGCGTACAACAAAATCGAGCCCGCATTCGCGAATGCCCTTTTCATAGTGAGACAAAAGCGCCTGCGAGATGCCCAGATCTTCCGCAGCCTGCTTTTGCGTCACACCCTTTTCCTTGCGCAAAAGGGTTATGATCCTGTTGAACTCAGTCGTCATAGCGCACGATACCCCTATCGTATTTACGTATTGTAAATTATATTATAGCGAAAACGGTTTGTAAAGAGCGTCTCAACGCCCAAAACTACAGAGAAATGGGGAATTTTCCGGCATTTTGACTATATCTTCGGGCCGAAATTATCCGGCGGCGCAAAATATAGGATTGCATTTGTCGAAATAACCAAAAATATCGAAAAAGTTTGTGTAAGTTCTCAATTTTGAAGAAAAGACCGGAGGTTGAAAATGAAAAATTACAGACTGTATCTTGTGCGTCACGGCATCACACAGGGCAATCTGGACGGCATCTACGTCGGCGGCGGCACGGACGAGCCGCTGTGCGAAGAGGGGCTCGCGCGCCTTGCGCAGCTGCGGGAGCTGTTCGTCTATCCGCGCGTGAAGACCGTGTTTTCAAGCCCGCTGCGCCGCGCGGTCGGCACGGCGGAGGAGCTGTTCCCGGACGCGGAGAACAAGATCATCTTACAGGATCTGCGCGAGGCGCACTTCGGCGAGTTCGAGGGGCGAAAGCTGACGGAGCTGGTGAATGACGCGAATTTCCGCAAATGGATGGATCCGGCGGCGCACTACACGCCGAAGGGAGGCGAGAACGCGAAGGAATTTCACTCGCGCTGCGGGCGCGTTCTGATGGGCATGTTCGAGTACATGATGAAGGCGAACATCGACGAGGCGGCGTGCGTGACGCACGGCGGCGTGATCGTCAGCATGCTGGCGCAGCGCGGCATCCCGAAGTACCCGCCCGAGCACTGGATGGCGGACGCGGGCTGCGGATACGAGATCCACATCAGCCCGGAGTTCTGGATGCGCGACGGCGTGGCCGAGGTGCGCGAGATCATCCCCTACGGCTATCTGGACGCAAAGCCCGCCGAGTGATTCAAAGAAGCTCGCACAAAACGGCGTTCTGCACGATCATCCCGCGCGGCGTGAGCGCGAGCGTCCGGCCGTCGAACCGCGCGAGGCCGTTTCGCACGAGCGTGTTCGCGAACGCGAGCTGGCGCTGCGTCAAGCGCGCGCCGAAGCGGCGCTGAAGCTCGCCGAGATTCAGCCCGTCCGCGAGGCGCAGGCGCAGCATGATGTAGTCGCGCGCGGTGCAGCCGCCGTCGGGCGTGTACTCGGCGTCACGCGTGAGGAACGCGGCCGTGCCGCGCGGCGTGAAAAAGCGCCGTCCGCCCATGCAGCTGTGCGCCGCGGGGCCGACGCCGAGATAGTCGCGGCAATCCCAGTAGATGAGGTTGTGGCGGCTTTCAAAGCCCGGCCGCGAGAAGTTTGAAATTTCATACTGGCGGAAGCCGCGCGCGGCGAGCGCGTCCACGCACGCGAGGTAAAAGTCCGCGGCCGCATCGTCGTCCGGCAGGCCGTCGGGCGGGCGGCGGCCGAAGACGGTGCCCGGCTCGATCTTCAAGAGATACGCCGACACGTGCGTGCACGCGTCCGCGAGCAGCTCCACGGTCGCGCGCAGCTCGTCCGTCGTGTAGCGCGGCAGCGCGAGCATGATGTCTCCGCTGATGTTGTCAAACCCCGCGCGGTGCGCGCTGTCGAGCGCGCGGCGGGCATCCTCCGCCGTGTGGCGGCGGCCGAGCCGGGCGAGCGACGCGTCGCTCGCCGTCTGCACGCCGAACGAGAGGCGGTCGACGCCCGCCGCGCGAAATTCCGCAAGCCGCTCGCGCGTGACCGTCTCGGGGTTTGCCTCGAGCGTGACCTCCGCGCCCGGCACCGGCCCGGCGGCGTCGAGGATGCGCAAGACCTGGCGCGGCGTGAGCAGCGACGGCGTGCCGCCGCCGAAGTACACGGTGTCCGGCCGCAGCGGCGTGGAGCCGCACGGCGCGAAGCGCCACAGCTCGCGCACGACGGCGTCGACGTATTCGTCCGGCACGCCGCCTTGCACCGCCGCGGAGTAGAAGTCGCAGTACGCGCACTTCGACCGGCAGTACGGGATGTGGATGTAGAGGCCGAACACGGCGCTTTCCTCCCCTCTTGCGCACTGGCGCGCAAAAATTGTAAACCTGAACGAAAATTATCGTTGACAATCAACGCTGTGTCGCGTACACTGTCAGATGGAAAGGGTGATGACGATGACGACGAAACAGCGCGTCCTCGCGAAGCTGGAATCGCAGCGGGGCGAGGCGCTGTCGGGCGAAGTGCTGGCGCGCTCGCTCGGCGTGTCGCGCGCGGCGGTGTGGAAGGCGGTGCGCGAGCTGCGCGGCGAGGGCCACGCCATCGACGCCGTGACGAACCGGGGCTACACGCTGCGCGCGGACAGCGAGCGGCTGTCGGCCGAGGGCATCGCGCCGCTGCTGCGCACGGGTGCGCCGGTGTATGTGTACGACGAGCTTGCGTCGACGAATCTGACGGCGAAGGAGCTGGCCGCGGCGGGCGCGCCGCACGGCACGCTGGTGGTGACGGACTGCCAGACGGCGGGGCGCGGGCGGCGCGGGCGCAGCTTCCTGTCGCCGAAGGGCACGGGGCTGTACCTGACGATGATCGTGCGCAGCGGCCTGCCGATGGGCGACGCGGCGCGCGTGACGAGCGCGGCGGCCGTGGCGGCGTGCCGCGCGCTGGAGAAGACGTGCGGCAAGCAGCTGGGCATCAAGTGGGTGAACGACGTGTACTGCCGCGGCCGCAAGTGCGCGGGCATCCTGACGGAGGCCAGCGCCGACATGGAGACGGGCGGCGTCGATTACATCGTCGTGGGCACGGGCTTCAATCTGCGCGAGCCTGAGGGCGGCTTTCCGGAGGAGATCCGGGACATCGCGGGGGCGATCTTCGAGCCGGGCGAGGCGGCGCCGCGCTGCGCGATCGCGGCGGCGGCGGCAAACGAGCTGTTCGGCCTGTGCGCCGACCTCACGGACGGGGCGTTCATGGACGAGTACCGCGCACGGAACATCGTGCCGGGGCGCGACGTCACCATTTTGCAAAACGGTGTGAGCCGTCCGGCGCACGCGGAATCCATCACCAACGAGGGGCATCTCGTCGTCCGGCTGCCGTCGGGCGAAACGGAGGAGCTCTCGTTCGGCGAGATCAGTATCCGGGGGGATTTTTCATGAGACGGACCAGAACGGCCGCGCTGGCGTCGGCGGCGATGTTCACGGCGCTGATGGCCATTTTGTCGCAGGTGCAGCTCTCGATCGGGCCGGTGCCGTTCAATCTGGCGGTGCTGGGCGCGTATCTGGCGGGCCTGTTGCTGCCCGTGCCGTATGCGGCGGGCGCGCTGGCGGCGTACATCCTGCTGGGCGGCTTCGGCGCGCCGGTGTTCGCGGGATTTTCGGGCGGCCCGGCCGTGCTGTTCGGGCCGACGGGCGGATACATTTTCGGCTATCTGTTTCTCGCCGTGCTGACGGCGCTGGGCGCGCGCGGCGGGCAGAGGCCCGCGCGCACGGGCGTTTGGATGGCGCTGGGCCTCGCGGCGTGCTATGTGCCCGGCACCGCGTGGTTCATGGCGGTGACGCCGTACTCGCTGGCCGAGAGCCTCGCGCTGTGCGTGACGCCGTTCGTCATCCCGGACGCCGCAAAGGGCGTGCTGGCGTACCATTTTTCCAAAGCGCTCTCCGCCCGCCTCGCAAAGGCGCGAGGATAAACAAAGAGCCTGCCGCCATGCGGCAGGCTCTTTTTCATGTTCAGGCCGTGCCGGAGGCGGAATCCGCACCGGGCACGAGCTCCATCAGCTGATCCTGCTGGTCCTGCGCCGTGACGGCGCTGGACGACGACGCGGCGGTGACCGTCATCTCGCTGGAGACGATGGCCGACAGGTAATACCCGCCGCTGCCGCGCGTGAAGATGTAGTCATAATACTTCACAGGCTCGATCTCGGACGTGTTGAGCACAAGGCTGCCGTCCTCGTTGTACTGCGACAGGTAGCCGACCGTGACGCGCTGCGTGTCACCCGAACGGCGGATCTTCTCCACCTGCGGGTAGTAATCGCTGAGCGCCGACGTGATGGGCACGAGGAACGCGTCGCGCTCTTCGTCATACGTGTACGTCAGGCCGCGGTCCTCAAACGTCTGATATGTGAACTTCCAGTCCGGGCCGTACAGCGAGGCGGAGGTCTTGTCGATCTCCAGCGCGGGCAGATACGGCGCGCCGAGGTCGTCGTGCTCGAGCGCGTCCTTGTCGACGTTCGCGAGCGTCTCCCAGATCAGCGCCGAGAGCAGCGTGTTCTGGTTGGCCTCCTCGAGCGAGTCGAACGGGACGGGGTCGAAGCCGACGAGCGTCAGCAGGCGCTGCTCGTAGGCGAGCTTTTCGTCGGTGTCGTCAAACGCCTTTGCCACAAGGCCCGCGCCCGTCGTGACGACGCTCACCGCGCCGATGATGACGAGCAGGCACACCACCGCGCCCAACAGCTGGCGCGAGCGCCGGCGGCGGCGCAGCGCGCGCTGCTCGGCGAGTGCGTCGTTGTTTCTTGCCATTTGTTTTCAGCTCCTTTTCGGGGGTTCACCGCACCTGACCCGTGCCGGTGAGGATGTATTTGACGCTGGTCAGCTCGCGCAGGCCCATCGGGCCGCGGGCGTGCAGCTTCTGTGTCGAGATGCCCATCTCGCAGCCGAGGCCGAACACACCGCCGTCTGTGAAGCGCGTGGACGCGTTGACGTAGACGGCCGCGGAGTCGACCGCGCGCGCAAACTTTTCGGCGGCCGCCCCGTCGGACGTGACGATGGACTCGGAGTGGCCGGTGGAGTGGCGCGCGATGTGCGCAACGGCCTCGTCGAGGCTGTCGACAACGCGCACCGCGAGGATGTAGTCGAGAAATTCGGTGTCGAAGTCGTTCGGGCCGGCGGGCGTGCCGTCGATGATCTGCGCCGCGCGCGGACACAGGCGAAGCTCGACGTGCTTTTCATCGAGCGCGCGCTTCATGCGCGGCAAAAAATCCTCCGCGACGTCCGCGTGCACGAGGCACACCTCGGCGGCGTTGCACACCGACGGGCGGCTCGTCTTGGCATTGAAAATGATGCGCTCGGCCATCGCGAGGTCGGCGGCTTTGTCCACGTAGACGTGGCAGATGCCGGTGCCCGTCTCGATGCACGGCACGGTCGCGCCCTCGACGCACGCGCGGATGAGCCCCGCGCCGCCGCGCGGGATCAGCAGGTCGACGAGGCCGCGCGCCGTCATCAGCTCCGCGGACGACGCGCGCGAGGTGTCCTGCACGAGGTTGACGAGGTTCTCGTCCGCGCCGCATTTCGCAAGAGCTTCGCGCAGCGCCTTCACGATGGCGTCGTTCGAGCAAAACGCCTCCTTGCCGCCGCGCAGCACGCACGCGCTGCCGCTTTTCAGGCACAGCGCCGCGGCGTCGCTGGTGACGTTCGGGCGGCTCTCGTAAATGATGGCGATGACGCCCATCGGCACGCGCACGCGGCGCAGCGCAAGGCCGTTTTCGAGCGTGCGCTCTTCGACCGTCTCGCCGACGGGGTCCGGCAGCGCCGCGACTGCGCGCACGCCCGCGGCCATGTCCTCGACGCGCTGGCGCGTCAGGCGCAGGCGGTCGATCATCACGGGCGCGATGACGCCCTCGGCGCGGCGCACGTCCTCGTCGTTCGCGGCGAGGATGTCGCCGCAGCGCGCGATCAGGCTGTCGGCCATTGCGTTCAAAAGCTCGTTCTTGCGCGCCGTGTCCATCGCGGCGCAGGCGGGCGCGGCAGCTTTCGCGCGCGTCAGGATCTCATGTGTCGTCATGTGATTCACCTCGGTCATGCGGGCACGAAGCGCGTGCCGACGCTTTTTCCGTCCATAATGTCATACAGGCACAGCGGGTCGCGCCCGTTCGCGATGATGACGGGGATGCCCGCGTCCATGCAGATGCGCGCGGCGGACAGCTTTGTGGCCATGCCGCCGGTGCCGCGACTGGTGCCCGCGCCGCCCGCCTTCGCCGTCAGCTCCGGCGTGATCTCGCGCACCTCGCGGATCAGAACGGCGTTCGGGTTCCGGCGGGGATCGGAATCGTACAGGCCGTCGATGTCCGTCAGGATGACGAGCAGGTCCGCCTTCACATTCGCGGCGACGATGGCCGAGAGCGTGTCGTTGTCGCCGACGGCGATCTCCTCGGTGGCGACGGTGTCGTTCTCGTTGATGACGGGCAACGCGCCCAGTTCCAGAAGCCGCTCGAGCGTCGCGTCGATGTTGGAACGCCGGACGTCGTCTTGCAGGTCCTCGCCGGTGAGCAGGATCTGCGCGACGGTGTGGTTGTACTCTGAGAACAGCTTGTCGTAGCGGTACATCAGCTCGCACTGGCCGACGGCCGCGGCCGCCTGGCTGGTGGCCATGTCGCGCGGGCGCTCTGTCAGCGGCAGCTTGCCCACGCCCATGCCGATGGCCCCGGAGCTGACGAGCAGCACCTCGTGCCCGGCGTTTTTGATATCCGACAGCGTGCGGCACAGCTTTTCCACACGCATGATGTTGATGCTGCCCGTGTGATGGGACAGCGTCGACGTTCCCACTTTGACGACAAGACGCATAAACGGCCTCTTTCCCTCTTTTTGTTCGTTGGTTGTTTATTATATCACATCCGCGCGCGGAAAGCAAAAGGCGTTGACAAGGTTTCGCAACCTTTTTATAGTATAGAAAGACACTACCGGGTTTGATCCCGTGAAAAGGAGACTGTGCATGACGCAGGAAGGGCTGAAAAAGGTCGTGCTGTTCGGGCTGGACCTGGGCGAATACGACATGGAAAAGAGCATGGCGGAGCTGACGGCGCTGGCCGAAGCGAACGGCATGGAGGCCGTGGGCGAGCTGGTGCAGAAGCGCCAGACGCCGGAGGCGGCGACGTATCTCGGCGAAGGACGTCTGGCCGAGGGGAAAATGCTGTGCTACAATCTCGGCGCCGAGGTCGCGATCTTCGACGCCGAGCTGTCCGGCAGCCAGATCCGCAATCTGGAGGCCATCCTCGAAGTTCCGGTGATCGACCGCACGATGCTGATCCTGGAAATTTTCAACAGCCGCGCCGTGACGAGCGAGGGCCGCGTGCAGACGGAACTGGCGATGCTGCGCTACCGCCTGCCGCGCCTCGCGGGCCTCGGCGAGAGCCTGTCGCGCCAGGGCGGCGGCGGAGGCGGCGGCGCGGGCGCGCGGCGCGGCGCGGGCGAGTCGAAGCT
>CALXIU010000026.1 GCA_944388415.1 uncultured Ruthenibacterium sp.
AGGCGCGCCTCGGCGTCGCGCACGTCGTCGATCGACAGCACACACTCGCGCGCGGCCTCGTCGAACGGGACGCGGCCGGGGTTGATCCACGCCGTTTCCTTCAGCGCGCGGATCTCCGACATGATCGGGAACTCGGTCTCCCACTGCGCGACGGTCTTGCCGCGGATCGTCTTTTCAGCGCTCATTGTATCATTTCCTTTTCATTGAAGTAGAACCCGGGGGCGCAGCGCCCCCGGGAACGCAGAGATCAGAACATGCCGGGCAGGACACCCGAGAAGACGTTCAGGATGAGGATGACCACGAACGCGACGACGGCCGCGAGGGTGGTGGACCAGGTCGTGGCGGTGAACGCGTCGCTGACGGACAGGTCGTTGTAGCGGGCGGGCAGCCAGAACGCGGCGTCGGTGGGCAGCGTCAGGCCGACGGTGCCGGCGCAGATGGCAAGGCCCACGATGACGGGCGACAGGCCCATCGCAACGGCCGTGGGGCCGACGATGGACACGGTGGTGAGCATCGCGACGGTGGCGGAGCCGACGGCCGCGCGGATGATCATGGCGAGCACGAACGCCAGCAGCACGAGCGGGATGTTGACGCGGCTGAGCAGCTCGACGAGCGCGTCGCCGAGGCCGCTGGCCTGCAGCACGGCGCCGAAGCAGTTGCCGCAGCCGATGACCATCAGGATGTTGCCCATGGAGTCGGACGATTTGTCGATGTACTTCCAGACGCTCTCGCTGACGGACGGGACGAGGTACTTATGCAGCACGACGCCCGTGACGAGCATGGCGATGAACAGGGCCACGTTGTTGTTGCCGACGAACGCGAAGAACATCGCGACGAAGTTGTCGGCCGGCAGCACGACGCCGCACACGGAGTTGATGATGATGAGGACGATGGGCAGCGCGATGAGCGCGAGGATCAGGCCCGCGGAGGGCTTGTTGGGGTCGGCCTTGATGAGCTCGTCGTTGTTGAGGATCTCGGCCGCCTCGGCCTTGCCGGCCTTCCTGTCGGCGTCCGTGAGCTTCTTGTTGAGGATGTTGGCGTACTGCCAGCCGCACAGCAGGCTCGCGGGCAGGGACACGATGATGCCGTAGATGATGAACCAGCCGACGTTCGCGCCGATCTGGCCGGCGACGGCGAGCGGGCCGGGCGTGGGCGCGACGATGCAGTGCGTCAGCAGCAGGCCGGTGAACAGCGCCGCCACGTAGGCGCTCGTCTTTTTCTTCGTGAGTTTCTGCAGGCTGGTGACCAGCGGGCTGAACGTGATGTACGCGGAACCGAAGTACACCGGGATGGAGACGATGAAGCCCGCGAGGTTGAGCGCCAGCATATCGTTTTTCTTGCCGAACGTGCGCAGCAGGCCCTTGGCGAGCTCTTCCATGCCGCCGGAATCGCCCAGCATGGCGCCGAAGATGCCGCCGAACAGGATGAGCAGGCCGATGCTCGTCATGATGCTGCCGAAGCCGCCGGTCATCGTGGTGAGCGTGTCGGTGAGCGGCATGCCGCACAGAAGCGCCATCAGCACGGCACACGCGAACAGCGCGACGCCCGGGCTGACCTTACATTTGATGAGGACCACCAGAAGCACGATCATGGTGATCACGAACGCAAGCAGAACATTCATTCTGTTTTTCCTCCTCTCGAAAACGCGTTACGCGTTGTGGCGCAGCATCCGGCCGGGATAGCGGCCCGTGAGCTGCATGTCGTGGTAGACCACTTCGCCGCCGACGATCACGTAGTCGATGCCCTCGGTCAGGCTGTTGGAGTGGTCGTACGTCGCGGTGTCCTTCAGGCGGTCGAAGTCGAACAGGACGAGGTCGGCGTCGTAGCCGTCGCGGATGAAGCCCTTGTTCTTCACCAGCAGGTACTCGGCGGTGAGGCCCGTCATCTTGCGGACGACCTGCTCGAGCGGCATCACGTTTTTCTCCTTGACGAAGTACGTGATGGCGTGCGGGAACGTGGCGCACGCGCGCGGGTGGCCCTTCTCGTTCCACGCGCGGGTGAGCGCGTCGGAGCCGACGATGCAGTACGGGTCGCGGAAGATCTCGCACACGTCCTCGTCGCACATGCTGCTGTACACGCCGCCGGTGGAGCAGTTGTTGATCTGGCACAGGTCGAAGAACGCCTTCCACGGGTCCTCGCCGATGGCGCGGGCGTAGTCCGCGATGGACTTGCCCTCCGCGAGCGGCGTTTTGGAGGCGGAGTAGACGTACACGCCCTCCCAGCCGCCGGCGTTCAGGTAGTAGTTGTCGTACGCGGTGGCGGGATCTTCCATCTCCGCGCGCAGCTGGCGGCGGAAGTCCTCGTCCGCGAGCTTCGCCGTCATCGACGCGAAGCCGTTCGAGAAGTGCCACGGCGGCATGCAGGCGTTCAGCGTCGTCATGTTGCGGGTGTAGGGGTACTGGTCGCAGATGACGCGCACGCCCTCGTCGTTCGCCTCGTGGATGAGGCGCAGCGTCTCCTTCTGCTTGCCCCAGTTGGGCTTGCCGAGCATCTTGTGGTGCGAGATGTCCACGCGCACGCCCGCCTGGCGGCCCACGTCGATGGTCTCCTTCACCGCGTCCACGACGAAGTTCGCCTCGTCGCGCATGTGGCTGGCGTAGATGCCGTCGAACGGCTCGATGACCTTCGCCAGCTCCACGATCTCCTTCGGCTCGGCGTAGCAGCTCGGCGTGTAGATCAGGCCCGTCGAGAATCCGGCCGCGCCCGCCTCCATCGCCTCGCGCAAAATCCCCTTCATCGTGTCGAGCTCCTTGTCCGTGGCAGGGCGGTTGGCCATGCCCATCACGGCGATGCGCAGGCTGCTGTGGCCGATGTACGTCTTGACGTTCGCCGTCAGCGGCTGTTTGTCGGCATATTCGAGGAACCGGGCGTAGCTCGACCAGTTCTTCATGTCGTCGGGGAAACTCGTCGTTCCCATCGACAGCAGCGTCTGCACCGCGGCCAGATTCTCCGGCACGGCCGGCGACATCGACAGGCCGCACTGGCCCGCCACTTCGGTGGTGACGCCCTGATTCGTCTTGAACAGGTGCGCGTCCTTCGTGCCGAGGATCAGGTCGCCGTGCGTGTGCGCGTCGATGAAGCCCGGCGCAAGGCAGCGGCCCGCCGCGTCGATGACCTCGGCCGCCTCCTGCACGGCGGGGTCGAGGACGATCTTGCCGTCCTTGACGCCGACGCTGCCCATGCGCGAGGGCGCGCCGCTGCCGTCGATGATCCGCGCGTTTTGAATGAGAAGATCCAACATCCTGTGTTCCATCCCTTTCTGTTGCCGCCGTGCGGCGGCTTGCTTTTCCCGCGTCCTCTGCAGCGGGCGCGGGGTTTCCAGCACGGCCATGGCGTTAATTTATAATTAACATTATTGCGTCGATTTTGTCAATACAATTTACTGACAAAACAATATTATGTCGATTCTGCCCAAGTTTTGTGTGAGATTATGTAAATATATGCTAAACATTATGTTCAGTTGTTTTGCCTGTCCGCCGCTGACGCGCATCCGCCTCGGACGTCGTATTATGAAGTAAGAGAAAGGAGGCGCGGCGATGGGTGCGACGATTTTGATTGCCGAGGACGACGCGGACATCCGCGGCGTGCTGCGGCTGTATCTGGAGAGCGAGGGGTATTGCGTGGCGGAGGCGGACAGCGGCACGCGCGCGCTGGAGCTGGCGCGCGAAGCGCCGCCCGATATGGCGGTGCTGGACGTGATGATGCCCGGCATGAACGGGTACGAGCTGACGCGCGCGCTGCGCCGGTTCAGCGATGTGCCGATCCTGATTTTGTCCGCGAAGAGCCGCGACGAGGACAAGATCCTGGGCCTGAACCTCGGCGCGGACGACTACCTCGCGAAGCCGTTCAACCCGGTGGAGGTGGTGGCGCGCGTGAAGGCGCAGCTGCGGCGCGCGGGGCGCGGCGCGCCCGCGGCGCTGACGGCGGGCGGGCTGACGCTGGACGCGGCGTCGCTGGAGGTCGTGCGCGACGGGCGCGCGGTGGCGCTGACGCCGATGGAGTACAAGATCCTGTCGGTGCTGATGCGCTCGCCGGGGCGCATCTTCACGAAATTGCAGCTGTACGAGAGCGTGGCGGGCGACTACTTCGAGGGCGACGACAACACGATGATGGTGCACATCTCAAAGCTGCGGGAGAAGATCGAACGCGACCCGCGCAGCCCGCGGCGCATCGTCACGGTGAGGGGGCTGGGGTACAAATTTGAAGCGAAATGACCATCGGGGCGGCCTGTTCCGGCTGCTGGCCGCGCACATCCTGCTGTTCACGCTGACGCTGCTGGCCATCACGGCGGCGGTGTTTCTGGCGTGGGACGCGGCGCTGGCCGATCTGACGCGCCCGCCGGACTGGGACGCGCTGCTCGCCTCCGACGCGCTGCGCGAGGGCCGGTATGACGCGCTGAGGCGGTATCCGGGCCGCTTCGGCGATCTTGCCGTGTACGGCGCGCACGGCGCGCTCGTATGGGCCTCGGCAGACGGCTTTGACGCGCGTCTGACGGACGGCGAGCTGGAGCTCGTGCGGCCGTACGGAGAACTGTCGGCCGTGGAGACGTACGCGGCGCAGAGCGGGGACGGCGAGACGCGCACGCTGGTGCTGCGCCGCGCGTACTCGGACGGCGGCGCGGAGACGGTGCAGGCGATGGCGCTCGACGGCGCGGGCCGCGTCGTGTGGGGCGGCCTCGGCGACGGGCGCGCGTCGTACACGGAGGCGGAGCTCAGCTATCTGACGGATACGCGGTTTGAGCGCGCGCGGCTGATGCGCGCCTCCGTCGCGGGCGCGGACGGCGCGCGGACGGTGCTGCTGCGAGAGAGAATGCCCGACGACGCGGAGATGCTGCGGCGCTACGGCGAGACACGGCGCGTGTGGCTGGCGTTTTTGCCGCTGTACCTCGCGGACGCGGGGCTGTTCATCTGGTGGCTGCGGCGGCGCATCGCGCGGCCGCTGCGGCGGCTGAACGACGCGGTGGCGGCGCAGGCCGAAGGGCGCGGCGCGCGCGTGGGCGACTGCGGCGGCCCGCGGGAGATCCGGCGCATCGCCGAGAGCTTTGACCGCTTTGCCGAGCGGCTGGAGGCGAGCGAGGCCGAGCGCCGCCGCCTCGACGGGGCGCGGCAGAAGATGATCGCGGACATCTCGCACGACATCAAGACGCCGGTGACGGTGATCTGCGCGGGCATCGACGCGGTGTGCGACGGCAAGGTGCCGCCGCGGGACGTGCCGCGCGCGCTGCGCGCCGTGCGGCAGCGGGCGGACACGCTCGCGCGGCTGGTGGACACGTTTCACGAGTACTCCAAGACCCAGCACCCGGAGTTTGCGCTGCGCCTCGAGCCGCTGGACGTGTGCGAGTTCGCGCGCGAATACCTCGCGGCGAAGTACGACGAGATCTCGATGGCGGGGTTCTCGCTCGAGCCGGACATCCCGGACGAGCCGCTCGTCTGCCTCGTCGACCGGGTGCAGTTCACGCGGGCGCTGGACAATCTGTTTTCGAACGCGCTGCGCCACAACCGCCTCGGGACAATGCTGTTCACGGACGTCGCCGAGGAAAACGGCGCGGCGGTGATCCGCGTGGCGGACAACGGCGAGGGCATCCCGCCCGCGCGGCGCGCGCACATCTTCGAGCCGTTCGTCACGGGCGACGACGCGCGCTCCGCGCCCGGCAGCGGGCTGGGGCTGGCGATCACGCGGCGCATCGTGGAGCACCACGGCGGGACGGTGGAGCTGGCCGCCCGCCCCGCGCCCGGCCGCACGACGGAGTTCGTCCTCACGCTGCCGCTGGCGCCCGCCGCACGGAATGAGGGAAGCGCCGCCCTTTGAGGGGAGGCTGTGGCTGCTGAGGGGAGGTCATTTCTTCCCTTACGCAGGGGACGGTGCGAAAGGGCAACAGATGCCTGTCAAAAACCTCCCCTTTGAGGGGAGCTGTCGCGGCGCAAGCCGTGACTGAGGGGTGGCGGCAGGGGTTGACCATCTGCGCCAGCCTCCGAAGCGTTTTTAATCATTTACAAAAAACTACAAAAGAGTGTGCGAAGGTTTACGCCCGTAGAATTCACCCCTCCGGGTTCGCTTCGCTCACCCACCTACCCTCAAAGG
>CALXIU010000027.1 GCA_944388415.1 uncultured Ruthenibacterium sp.
TGGAGTACGACCGCCGCCACGTGCGCCGGCGCATCGAGTCGCTGACGGAAAAGCTGCGCGAGCTGGAGCGCCGCCGCGCCGAGACGCGCCGCAGCCGCCAGAAGAGCGGCGTGCCGGTGATCGCGCTGGTGGGATACACGAACGTGGGCAAGTCGAGCCTTCTGAACCGCCTGTGCGGCGCGGAGGTGCTGGCGAAGGACATGCTGTTCGCGACGCTGGACCCGACGGCGCGCCGCCTGACGCTGCCGTCCGGCCTCGCGTGCGTGGCGGTGGACACGGTCGGGTTCGTCAGCCGTCTGCCCCACCACCTCGTGGAGGCGTTCCGCTCGACGCTGGAGGAGGCGGCGTTCGCCGACGTGATCGTGCGCGTGTGCGACGCGTCCGACCCCGACTGCGCCGACCAGCTGGCCGTGACGGACGAGACGCTGAGATCGCTGGGCTGCGCCGACATCCCGGCCGTGACTGTGTACAACAAGTGCGACCTCGCCGGGGCGGTGACGCCGTTCGACACGACGGCCGTCTGCACGTCCGCCGCCACCGGGCAGGGGCTGGACGCGCTTGTGCGGCGGCTCGACGAGCTGCTAGCCTCGCGCGTGCGCCGCGTCGAGGTGCTCTTGCCGTACGACAAGCTGTCGCTGGCCGCGCACATGCGCGAAAACGGCACCGTGCTGCGCGAGGAGTACCGCGACGACGGTCTGTTCTGCTCCGGGATCGTCAAGGCCGCGGACGTCCACCTCTTTGCGCCTTATTTTTGTCAGGAGTAAGCTGCCCTCTGTAACCGTCCCCTGCAAGAGGGAAGAAAGAGCCTCCCCTCGACGGCCACGGCCTCCCCATTGAGGGGAGGCTCTGGTCACAGCCTCCATCGGAGGGCAAGACGGCACAACAGAAAAGTAAAACGGGCCGCGAAAGCGGCCCGTTTTACATAAGAGGGGTGGGAAAGTATAAAGAAAGTTGATGTCAAAATTGAGAGGCAGTTCGAGACGGATTGTCCTTGCTGCAATTACATTTTCACACGTTTTCCCGGTTCTGTCAAGCGTTTCCTTTGTGCAAAGCGCTGTATTTTGTTCTTTACTTTTCCGGTTTTATTTAATATAATAAAGAAAATTCCATTTTTTCAGCGCCGCATTTAAGATAGTTTTGCGGCGGGCGAAAAACGCTTTCAAAGATTCAAATTTTTGCATGGGTGGCGACAGTATGGACGACATTGACAGACAGATCCTGCGCCTGCTGGAAAAGGACGCGCGCATGACGGTCAAGGAGATCTCGGCGCGCGTCTCGCTGACATCGCCCGCCGTATCCGAACGCATCCGCCGCATGGAAAAGGGCGGCGTGATCGCGGGATACACGGTGGTGCCCGGCAAGGCGCTGACAAAAGCACACGTCGACGCGCTGATCAGCGTGACAGTGCCGCAGGCCAACCGCGCGGCGTTTCTGACGCTGACGCAGACGCTGGCGAACGTGGCGCAGTGCTATCACGTGACGGGCGCCTACAGCTATCTCGTGAAGGTGAGCTGCTCGGACATGGTGGCGCTGGATGAGATCATCAACCGGTTCCAGTCTCTGGGACAGACGAGCACGCAGATCATCCTGTCCACGCCGGTGGACAGGTATGCGATCTGGTGACGGGTTCAACTGAAAGGATGTGTGTAAGATGAAAGTACTTCTTCTGAACGGCAGCCGCCGTGAACACGGCTGCACGTATACCGCGCTGTGCGAGGTGGCCTCGGCGCTGGAGGGCGCGGGCGTGGAGACGGAGATCTTCTACGCGGGCAAGCCGACCGACGAAGCGGTGGCGCAGGCCGCGGAGAAGCTGGCAGAGGCGGACGGACTTGTCGTCGGCTCGCCGGTGTACTGGGCGTCGCCGTCGGGCGAGATCGTGACGTTTCTCGACAAGCTGGCCGGAAAGGCGGCCGCGTCGATGCCCCACAAGCCCGCCGCGGCCGTGGCTTCCGCCCGCCGCGCCGGCACGACGGCCACGCTGGACGTGCTGCTGAAATATTTTGAGTATCATCAGATGCCCGTCGTCTCGTCGTGCTACTGGCCGATGGTGCACGGCAACACGCCGGACGAGGTGCGCCGCGACGAAGAGGGCCTTCAGATCATGCGCACGCTGGGGCGCAACATGGCGTGGCTGCTGAAGTGCATCGAAGCGGGCCGCGCGGCGGGCATCGAGCCGCCCGCGCCCGAGGCGGAGAAAAAGCGCACGAACTTCATCCGCTGACGAAGGAGGCGAGCGCCTGTGTTCCGCAAAAAGCAGCCGGTCCTGACGCCGCCCGAGGGCATGGGCCTGGACGACATCTCGATGGACCGGAGCATCTGCACCGGCGAGGCGACGATCGGCTTCCGCGACCGCGTCACCGGCGAGCTGCTGCGCGCCGTCGCGGCGCGCGGCGAAAAGGACGTCGCTGAGTTTTACCGCTCATACGGCTTCGAGCCGCCAAAATAAATTCACAGCAGCCCCGGGGGGACGATCACGTCCTCCCGGGGTATTTTGTCCCACGAGAAGATCGACACGAGGTCGCGCGGCGCGGCGGGCGAGCCGTCGCCGATGCCCAGCAGACCCGCGATGCGGCCGACGAGCTCGGGCGCGGCGTACCGCTCGCGCAGCGCGCCGAAGTCGAGGTCGCGCTCGCGCTTCGAGAGCCTGCGCCCGTCCGGCGCGGTGAAGAGCGGGATGTGAAAAAAGCGCGGCGGCTCGTTTCCGAGCAAGCGGTGCAGCCAGATCTGGCGCGCCGTGGAGCCGAGCAGGTCGCGCCCGCGCACGACCTCTGTGACGTGCATCGCGGCGTCGTCGGCCACGACCGCGAGCTGGTACGCCCACGCGCCGTCGGACCGGCGGAGGATGAAGTCGCCGCACTCGCGCGCGAGGTTTTCCGACTGCGGGCCGTAGTGGCCGTCGGTGAAGGAAATGGTCTCGTCCGGCGCCTCGACGCGCAGCGCGGCGGGACGGTGCGAGAGCGCCGCGCGCTCCGCCGCCGTCAGGGCCCGGCACCGGCCGGAGTAGACGGGCGTTCCGTCCGCCGCGTGCGGCGCGCCCGCGGCGTGCAGCTCCGCGCGCGAGCACCAGCACGGGTAGACGTTCGCCTGTGCGGCGATGCGAGCGAGCGCCGCCTCGTACACGGCCCCGCGCCCGCTCTGGCGGTAGCCGGGCGCGTCGCCGCCCTCGTCCCAGTCGAGGCCGAGCCAAGCGAGGTCGTCCTGGAGCCGGCGCGCGTATTCCGGGCGGCAGCGGGCGGTGTCGATGTCCTCGACGCGGAACACGATCCGCCCTCCCTGCGCGCGGGCCGACAGCCACGCGCACAGCGCGCTGGCCGCGTTGCCCAGATGCATCCGCCCCGACGGGCTTGGCGCAAAGCGCCCCGTGACCTGCATCACAGTTTTCTCCCCCTGTTTTTTTCCAAAATGTGATCTTTTTCAGTATATCACAAAGGCGCTTGTGTTTTCACCCCGTCTCCTATATAATATAGGGAAGAATTTATCAAAACGGAGGCATTCCGAGCATGGGTCTTTTCAGCTTCAACTACAACCGCCCCGGCCCCGGCGTCGCGAAGGACGCGCCGGCGAAAACGGGCGTTCCCCGCTTTTTTGAGATGTTCGCGCGCGACTTCGGTTCGCTGTGGCGCGTGGGTCTTGTGACGCTTGCGTGCTTTCTCCCGCTGGCACTCAGCGCAGGCGTCATCTTCCTGTTCCGCGGCTACATCATCCCGATGCTGATCGGCGCGGTCGCCTATGTTCTGTCGTCGATGCTCGCGGGCATGGCCGTGGCTGCGCAGATGGCCGTGACGCTGAAATCCGTGCGCGACATCCCGGGTTTTGTATGGCACGACTACAAAAAGGCGTGGAAGGACAACGCGAAGCAGGCGCGCGCCGTCGGCGTCGTGATGTTCACTCTGCTGGGCATCGAGTGCTCGAGCATCGCCTTCATGCTGTTCGTTCAGGCCCAGATCAACGCCGTCGTGCTGGGCATGGCGATCCTCGGGCTGATCCTGTGCGTCGGGTGCGGGCTGCTGTGCTTCGCGCAGATGGTCTATCTGGAAATGGACCTCGGCACGATGGTGCGCAACAGCCTGTTCCTTCTGTTCGGTTTTCTGAACCGCACGCTGCCCGGCCTGCTGTTCATCCTTGTGCCGTACGCGGCGATGGCGCTGTTCCTGACGCCGCTGATCTGGCCGATGCTCTTTTTGCTGGGCATCCACGCCATTTTGCTGTTGATCTGGGCGCAGTGGACGTGGCCCGTGATGGAAAAGGCGTTCCACATCACCGAGCGCCAGAAAGAGCGCGACGCGCAGCGCGAGGCCGAGGCCGCCGCGGCGGAGACGCCCGAACCCGCCGAAAAAACGGAAGAATAAATTTGTGTGAAGCCGCCCCGTCCGGGGCGGCTTTTTTGCGCACGTCCGCGCCGCGGCGCAAAAAAGCGCGTTTTCCAGTATTTGTGAATCTTTTGTCAATGTGCACAAAACCATTTTCGAAAGCCCGTCACATTCGGCGCTCTGACGATTGATAAACTTTTAACAATGCGATACAATAAGGGCAAGCAAAGAACCCAGAACAACAAAGCCGGACGAACGTTCATTTGCACATGCAACACAAAAAACGGGAGGATCACTATGGCAGAGCAGAAAGAGAAAAAGACGCCGGTCACGACCGTCGAGGCCGACGAAGTCAAGGTCATGATCGACGGCCTTGTGGAGCGCGCGCAGGTCGCCCTGCACGAGTTCCTGGCGCTGGATCAGGAGAAGATCGACCACATCGTCCACGAGATGGCGCTGGCCGGCCTCGACAAGCATCAGGAGCTGGCCCGCATGGCCGTCGAGGAGACGGGCCGCGGCGTGTATGAGGACAAGGTCATCAAGAACATGTTCGCCACCGAGTACATCTGGCACGACATCAAGAACGAGAAGACCGTCGGCATCCTGGACGAGAACGAGATGGAGGGCTACGTCGAGGTTGCCGAGCCGGTGGGCGTCATCTGCGGCGTCACGCCGACGACGAACCCCACGTCCACGACGATGTTTAAGTGCCTCGTGGCCGTCAAGACCCGCAACCCCATCATCTTCGGCTTCCATCCGTCGGCGCAGAAGTGCTCGGCCGAGGCCGCGCGCATCGTCTATGAGGCGGCTGTCGCCGCGGGCGCCCCGAAGAACTGCATCCAGTGGATCGACAAGCCGTCCATCAACGCCACCGGCGCGCTGATGAACCACCCCGGCGTCGCGACCATCCTCGCGACCGGCGGCCCCGGCATGGTGCAGGCCGCGTACTCCTGCGGCAAGCCGGCTCTGGGCGTCGGCCCGGGCAACGTGCCGTGCTACATTGAGAAGTCGGCCGACCTGCACCGCGCGTGCACCGACCTGATGATGTCCAAGACGTTCGACAACGGCATGATCTGCGCCTCTGAGCAGGCCGTCATCGTCGACCGCGAGATCGCGAAGGATTTCGAGGACTACATGAAGCTGAACAACTGCTACTTCCTGAATCCCGAGGAGACGGAGATCCTGTCGAAGTACATGTTCCCCGACCCGAACAAGGGCGTGTTCGCGCCCGTCGTCGGCAAGAGCGCGAACTGGATCGCCGAGCAGGCGGGCCTGAACGTGCCGCCGAAGACGAAGATCCTGATCGCGCCGCTGGATCACCCCGATTCGAACCACCCGCTCGCCAAGGAGAAGTTGTCCCCGGTGCTGGCGTACTTCGTGTGCGAAGACCGCAAGCAGGGCTTTGACTTCGCCAACAGGATGCTGGAGCTGGGCGGCCTCGGCCACTCCGCCGTCATCCACACCGGCGACATGCAGATCGCGGACGACTACGGCATCGCGATGCGCGTGGGCCGCATCATCGTGAACAGCCCGTCCTCGCAGGGCGCCATCGGCGACATCTACAACACCAACACGCCGTCGCTGACGCTGGGCTGCGGCTCGTACGGCAAGAACTCCGTGTCGCAGAACGTCACGACGGTCAACCTCATCAACAAAAAGCGCATTGCGAAACGGAGAGTCAATATGCAGTGGTTCAAGGTCCCGCCCAAGATCTATTTCGAAGAGGACTCCATCCAGTATCTGGAGAAGATGGAGGACATCTCCCGTGCGTTCATCGTCACCGACCCCGTGATGGTGAAGCTGGGCAATGTGGACAAGGTGCTGTACTATCTGCGCAAGCGCGAGCAGTACTGCCACTCTGAGATCTACTCCGACGTCGAGAGCGACCCGTCCGTGGAATGCATCATGCGCGGCGTCGAGGCCATGCGCGTGTTCCAGCCCGACGTCATCATCGCTATCGGCGACGGCTCCGCCATCGACGCGGCGAAGGGCATGTGGCTGTTCTACGAGCACCCGGAGACCAGCTTCGACGGCCTGCGCCAGCGCTTCCTCGACATCCGCAAGCGCGCGTTCAAGTTCCCGAAGCTTGGCAAGAAGACGAAGCTCGTCGCCATCCCGACGACGTCCGGCACCGGCTCCGAGGTCACCAGCTTCTCTGTCATCACCGACAAGAAGAACGGCAACATCAAGTACCCGCTCGCCGACTACTCGCTGACGCCCGACGTTGCGATCATCGACCCGCAGTTCACCCGCACGATGCCGAAGAGCATCGTGGCCGACACCGGCCTCGACGTTCTGACGCACGCGATCGAGGCGTACGTCTCCGTTATGGCCAACGACTACACCGACGGCCTGGCGCTGCACGCCATCGAGATGGTGTTCGCCTACCTGGAGAAGTCCTACAACGGCGACCCGCTCGCCCGCGAGAAGATGCACAACGCCTCCTGCATCGCCGGCATGGCGTTCACGAACGCGTTCCTCGGCCTGAACCACTCGATGGCCCACAAGCTGGGCGGCGAGTATCACATCCCGCACGGCCGCGCCAACGCCATCCTGATGCCGTATGTCATCAAGTACAACGCCACGAAGCCGACGAAGTTCGCCGCGTTCCCGAAGTACAAGGAGTATGTGGCTGACGAGCGCTATGCGAAGATCGCCCGCCGCGTGGGCCTGTGCGGACCGGACACCTCCACGCAGGACGCTGTGAACGCGCTGATCGTCGCCATCGAGAACCTGATGCGCGCCACCGACCGCCCGCTGTCCATCAAGGCGTGCGGCATCTCCGAGGCCGAGTTCATGAGCAAGGTCAACGAGCTGTCCTACAAGGCGTTCGAGGACCAGTGCACGACGGCCAACCCCGTGTATCCCCTCGTCTCTGAGATCGAGGAGCTGTACAAGGCCGCGTTCTACGGCAAAGAGTGATCCTCACAATTCCACACAAACGGCAGCGGCCGGACCCCCACAGGGTCCGGCCGTTTTTTTTTGACATGGGTTTGTTGGCCTTTATGGCCGTCCCCTGCGTTCAGGGAGAAAGAGCCTTCCCTCGGCCGCCAGAGCCTCCCCATTGAGGGGAGGCAGGAACTTCCCCGCCTATTCTCCCTGCTCCTGTTTCCACCGGGCGATGCGGGCGAGGAAGGGCTTGCCCCAGCGGCGCAGCTTTGCGTCGCCGACGCCGGAGACGTCGAGGAACTCGGCCTCGTTCGACGGCTTTTTCGCGGCCATGTCGCGCAGCGCGGCATCCGTGAACACGACGTACGCGGGCACGCCCGCCTTCGCTGCGCACTCTGCGCGCAGAGCGCGCAGCGCGCCGAACAGTCTCTCGTCGGCGCGGCCGGTCCCCTTCCCCTGTTCCGCGCGCTTCGCGGCGCGGGGTTTTGCGCGCGGCACGCGCACCGTCACGCACCGCTCGCCGCGCAGCACGGGCAGCGCCTCGTCCGTCAGGCGCACGACGGGGTACTCCGAGTCCGTCAGGCGCGCGGCGCCCATCGCGAACAGCGCGTCGAAGACGCGGCGCACGTCGGCCTCGGGTGTGTCCTTCAGCATGCCGTGCGTCGGCAGACGGTCGAAGCCGAGCGACACGACGCGCTCCGCGCGCGAGCCGCGCACGATGTCGGAGATGAGCTTCACGCCATAGCGCTGCCCCGTGCGCACAACGCACGAGAGCACCACGCGCGCCTCGCGCGTGGCGTCGCGCTCGTCGAAGCCCTCGTCGCAGTTCGAGCAGTTGCCGCACGACTCGGGCGCGCGCTCGCCGAAATAGCGCAGCAGAAACGCGCGCAGGCACCCGGCGGTCGTCGCGTAGAACGTCATCTGGCGCAGCCGCTCGTAGTCGCGCTCACGCAGCGCCGCGCGCTGGGCGTCGTCCATCTCCTCGGGCGGCTCGGAGTGCTCGATCAGGAAGCGGCACGTGTGGACGTCCTGCGGCGCGTACAGCAAAAGGCACTCGGCGGGCGAGCCGTCGCGCCCCGCGCGCCCGGTCTCCTGATAATAGCTCTCGACGTCCGCGGGCATGTTGTAATGCACGACGAACGAGACGTTCGACTTGTCGATGCCCATGCCGAACGCGTTCGTCGCCACCATGACCGTGACGCGGTCGCAGAGGAAGTCGTCCTGATTGCGCCGGCGCTCGTCGTCCGGCAATCCCGCGTGGTACGGCGCGGCGGCATAGCCGTGATCGCGCAGAAGCGCGCTCACCTCGTCCACCGTCTTGCGCGTGGAGCAGTAGACGATGCCGCTGCGGCCGCGCCAGCCGTCGAGCCGGCGCAGAAGCTCGGCGTCCTTGTCGCGCGGGGCGCACACGCCGAACCACAGATTCGGGCGGTCGAAGCCCGTCGTGACCTCCAGCGGGTCGCGCAGGTCGAGCGCGGCGCGGATGTCGGCCTTGACCTTCTCCGTGGCCGTGGCGGTGAACGCCGCGACGGCGGGCCGCGCGGGCAGCGCGTCGACGAACGCGCGGATGTTCAGGTAGCTGGGGCGGAAGTCCTGCCCCCACTGGGAGACGCAGTGCGCCTCGTCGACGGCGACCATCGACACGCCCGCGCGCGCGGCGGCGCGGAGGAACGAGCCGGTCTCCAGCCGCTCGGGCGCGGCGTAGACGATGCGGTACGCGCCCTGCGCCATCCGCGCGAGCGCCTTGGCGCACTGGCCGGGCGTGAGCGAGCTGTTGATGTACGCCGCCGCGACGCCCGCCTGCACCAGCGCGCCGACCTGATCCTTCATCAGCGAGATGAGCGGCGAGACGACGACCGTGATGCCCGGCAACAGCAGCGCCGGCACCTGATAGCACACGGACTTTCCCGCGCCGGTGGGCATGACGCACAGCGCGTCGCCGCCCGCGAGGAGGTGGTCGACGATCTCCTCCTGGCCGGGGCGGAACGCGCCGTGGCCGAACACATGCTTGAGCGCCTCAAGCTTTGTCATTTTCATTCCCCTTTCCGGACAAAAAAAGGCCCCGCGTGAGCGGGGCCTTTTTGCAGCGATCGGATGAGATCAGCCTTCCTGCTTCATCTTCGCGAAGCACTCACTGCAATACACGGGACGATCCTCGCGGGGCTTGAAGGGCACGCGCGCCTCCTTGCCGCAGGCCGCGCAGGTGGCCGTGAACATCTCGCGGGTGCCGCGGGTGGCGTTCTTGCGGGCGTCGCGGCAGGCTTTGCAGCGCTGCGGCTCGTTCTCGAAGCCACGGCTGGCATAGAACTCCTGCTCACCGGCGGTGAACACGAACTCCTGGCCGCACTCTTTGCATACCAACGTCTTGTCTTCGTACATAGTGGGAT
The DNA here is from genome assembly GCA_944388415.1 of uncultured Ruthenibacterium sp. Classification (GTDB taxonomy): domain Bacteria; phylum Bacillota; class Clostridia; order Oscillospirales; family Ruminococcaceae; genus Ruthenibacterium. The sequence continues at coordinate 9,587 of CALXIU010000027.1, forward strand.
TCTCCAATCGGATTAGTATTTGCCCGCGGAAGGATTCAAACCGACACCTTTGATCTGGGACCAACGCTCTGATTTAAGCTACTTGGGGCATATGATGCGCCGAACCCCGGCGCTTGGGGACAAATTTTACCGCAGCTTGGCGCGCACGCGCTGCAAGGCGTTGTCGACCGCCTTCTCCGTGACGTCGAGGCGGCGCGCGATGGCGCTGTACGTCTCGCCCGCGAGGTAGAGGCCGAGCACACGGCGCTCGAGCGGCGACAGGCGCGTCTCGATCTCGTGCAGCGTGCTGGCGTAGCCCTCGTCCGCGAGGACGGTCTCCTCCGGGCCGGGCGCGGGCTGCTGCTCCTCGAGCGGCACGGACGTGTTGAGCGGAGCGTGCTTGCGGCGCTGCGCCGCCTTGGCCGCGTCCAGCACCGCGTTGCGGATGCACGTGTTCGCGTACGTGGAAAACGACGCTTCACGCGCGGGATCGAACGAACCGACCGCGTGGAACAGGCCGATCAGACCCTCCTGCACGGCGTCGTCGAAATCGAGGCCCGGGCAGACGGCGCGCGCGGCGGCCGCGCGGATGGCGGGCATCTGGCGGGCGATCAGCGCGGCGAGCGCCTGTTCGTCGCCCGCGCGCGAAAGCGTGACAAGCTGAATCAGATCGTGCATCTTCTCTCCTGTGGTCAAGTGCGTCGAATCGAATCAATTGTACATGCAAGCGGGCCAAAAGTCAAGCGTCTTCGCGTTTTCGATGAAAATTTGTAATCGCATGCGGAAGATTTTGTATCATGTCCGCAAAAAGCATCACGAAACGGGCTGTTTCGGCTTTTTCATCGTCAGCGAGATGCGCTTTTTGGCCGCGTCGACCGACAGCACCCAGACGGTGACGACGTCGCCCACCTTTACGACCTCGGCCGGGTGGCGCACGAAGCGGTTCGACAGCTGGCTGACGTGCACGAGGCCGTCCTGATGCACGCCGATGTCGACGAACGCGCCGAAGTCGATGACGTTGCGCACGGTTCCCTTCAGTTCCATGCCGGGCTTGAGGTCCTTCATGTCCATCACGTCGGTGCGAAGCAGCGGCGGCGGCAGGCTGTCGCGCACGTCGCGCCCGGGGCGCAGCAGCTCCGCGAGGATGTCCTCGAGCGTGGGCGCGCCGACGCCGAGCGTGCGCGCGAGATTTGCCATGCCGAGCTTCTTCGCCCGCTCCGGCAGCGACGCGATGGCCTCGGCGCCGATGTCTTTCTCGGAGAAGCCGCACTGCGCGAGCAGGCCGCGCGCGGCGTCGTAGCTCTCGGGGTGGACGGCGGTGGCGTCGAGCGGGTCCTTCGCGCCGGGCACGCGCAAAAAGCCCGCGCACTGTTCAAACGCCTTCGGGCCGAGCTTCGCCACCTTCAGCAGCTGGCGGCGCGACGTGAACGCGCCGTTTTCCTCGCGGTAGGCGACGACGTTTTTGGCCGTCGTCTGCGTCAGGCCCGCGACGCGCGCGAGAAGCGGCGCGGACGCGGTGTTGAGGTCGACGCCGACGGTGTTGACGCACCGCTCGACGACGCCGTCGAGTTCGGCGTTGAGTCTGGCGGCGGGCATGTCGTGCTGGTACTGGCCGACGCCGACGGCCTTCGGGTCGATCTTCACAAGCTCCGCGAGCGGGTCCTGCAACCGGCGCGCGATGGACACGGCGCTGCGCAGGTTGACGTCGTAGTCTGGGAACTCCTCGGCCGCGAGTTTCGACGCGGAGTAGACGCTCGCGCCCGCCTCGCTGACGACCATATACGCCACGGGGCGCTTGAGTTCGGCGATGACCTCGGCGGCGAACTGCTCTGTCTCGCGGCCGGCGGTGCCGTTGCCGATGGCGATGATCTCGACGCCGTATTTCTCGATCAATCCCTTGATCGTGCGCTTGGCCTGCTCGACGCGCTTGAACTCCGGCACGGGGAAGACGACGGCGGTGTCGAGCACCTTGCCGGTGGCGTCGACGACGGCCGTCTTGC
>CALXIU010000028.1 GCA_944388415.1 uncultured Ruthenibacterium sp.
ATTTCTTCTTTTTCAGAAAAAGGCGCGGAGACTCCGCGCCTCAGTTTGTCGATAAACTTCAAAAAGTGTGTTTTGGCCTCCCCTCGAGGGGAGGTGGCCCGAAGGGCCGAAAGGGTGAACTGCACGAACCTGAAAATTTATTTTGAAAAAAGCACGCTGCATCGGTTAACGATTGCAATTCACCCCTCCGGGTTCGCTTGCGCTCACCCGCCTCCCCTCAATGGGGAGGCCACTCGCTTTTTCGCTTCATGTACTTTTTCAACAGCCTCAGCGGGCCGGTCTTCCGGCCCGCTTTTTTCATATCGCGTCTACGGACACGCGCCGCGCAAACGGGATCGCGATGCGGTAGATCTCCGCGGGCCACGCGGCGCGCAGGCGCGCGTCGGCTATGGGGACCGTGTCCACGCGGACCGGTCCGGACGCGCCCTCGACGCGCAGCTCTCCGAGCGTGCCCACAGCGACGCGGCTGTCCGCCACATTCGGCTTTTCGCATGTCAGGAGATACAGCTCCGCGCGCCTGTAATCGCCCGCGCAGCGGTCTTCGAGGCGCAGCCCGTGTTCCGTGAGCGCCACCGTGCGGCGGAAACCGCCGAGACGCGCCTCACGCGGCCACGCGGCGGAGAGCTCCATCCCCACGCGGAACGATGCATCCGTGCGCTCCACGTGCACGTCCCGCGCGCGGTACTGCGCGCCGTCTCGCTGCATCACGCCGTCAAATGCGGGCAGGTTGTGCCAGGATGACTGCATCGTCCAGATCTCATAGCGCTGCGGCGAGAAGGTCTTACGGCTGTACGTCTCGACGCCGAGGTCGATGAGAAACGGTCGTCCGTCCCGATACAGGATGACGCTGCCGACATCGTTGTGGTTGTGGCTGTCGTCGTTCGCGCCGCCCTTGACGGCGAGGCTCCACGCGCCGCGGCGGGCGATGTACACGCCGCAGCTGTCGTAGACGGCGTCCGGGCCGCGCGCCGTCTCCGGCTGCGGGCGCGCGGCGAGCGCGGCCATATCGGCGGCGCTCGCGAGCTCGATCAGCTGATGCCACAGATTGATGCGCACCGCGCCGTCCTCGCGCTGCGGCTCGCCGAGCGATTCCAGCCAGTCGCGCGCGGCGAACGACGCGAGCGCCCCGTCGCCGAGGCGCAGCGCGAAGAGGTAGTCCCGCGCGCCGCGCCGCCCGGCAAACGGCGAACAGTCGGCGAAATTGAAATAGTACCGGCCCGCGACGTGCATGTTTTGGATGTACGCCGCCATATTGCGCAGCTTCGGCTGCGACCACAGCGCGTCGAACGCGCCGGGCGCGGCGCGGCACAGAAGCTCAAGGCAGCCGAACAGACACAGCGCGGCGTGGCCGTAGTACTGCGCGCCCTCCGCGCAGCAGCCGTCCTCGCCGTACTCGTCGAGAAAGGCGTCCAGCGAGCGCGCCGCCCGCCCGGTGGCCGCTCGGAGCGCCGCCTCCTCCATGGGCAGCGTGAACGCACAGAGCAGCACGTTCTGGGTGCACCACGGCGTCCAGTTGTTCAGATGTGTGCCGCTTTCGCCCATCCACCAGAACGTGTCCGTGAGATAAGGCGTCAGCACACGGCGGCTGACCTCGGCGCGGATGCGCGATTGCACTTCGCCCGGAAGCTTCCCGCCGAGCACGGCGGCCGCGCACGCGAGCAGCGCGCCCGTCTCGGCCGCGAACAGGTCGACGACGGGGCGCGAGGGGTCTGGCCACGCGCGCTGCGCCGCGTCGCGCTGATAGGCATTGTGCGCCGGGACCTGCCACGCACTCTCCTCGCAGACGGCCCACATCGTGTCGACCGCCTCGTCGAGCCAGCGCGGGTCATCCCGCAAAAGCAGGCCGCAGACGAGATCGTTCAGCCGCCGGCGGCGTGCGAGGTACGGCGCCTCGAAGGACGAGCGATCCCCCTCGCGCGTGAACGCGAGCCACTGCGACGCGAGCAGCTGCGGCAAAGGCGTGTCCGCGGCGCGCTGCGCGCGGTCAAGATACAGGCGGCGCGCCTCCTCCGGCATCTTTTGCAGCGCGGCGGGCGGCGGCGCGGCGCAGACGGGGCGCAGCTCGTCCGGCAGGCGCGAAAGGCATTCTTCAAACATGGCGTCGTCCTCCCTGCTCTCGGGCGCTCTCAGCGCTTTGTGAAGTCAAAGCCGCACTGGTCGAGAAATTCCCGCGCCATCAGCATCGAGCCGATCTGGTTTGGGTGCACGCGGTCCCACGCGATGGAAGCCGAGTGGCGCGCGGCGCAGTATTTCTCATACATCGCCTGAAAATCCACGAAGCGGCATCCATACTTCTCCGCGAGGCGGCGGCACACGGCGGAATATTCGTCCATGCGGGCGCGCATTTTGTCCTGCCGGTTCGGCTCGATGTAGTACGGCGACAGGATAAACACGCCCTTGACGGAGTCCTTGACCGCAAGGATCATCTTTCGGACGTTCTCCTCGTACTCCTCGGGCGGGACGTGGTGTTCAGCCATGCCGGGGCAGTCGAACTGACGCCAGACGTCGTTGATGCCGATGCAGATGGACACCCAGTCCGGGTGCAGGTCCACGATGTCGCGCTGAAAGCGGGCCAGCAGGTCGCGGCTGTTGTTGCCGGCCGTGCCCGCGTTCGTGATGCGCAGCGGGAGCTCGGGGTAAAACGCGGACAGCAGATTTTCCACCGCGCGGACGTAGCCGTTGCCGAGGCTGTCGAACAAGCCCTCGCCGATGGGCTGGTCGCTGCCCATGTCCGTCACGGAGTCGCCCGCGAATACGATGCGGTCATACGGTTCGAAGATCATTGCAATGACACTCTCCTTTTGTCTGTCGTCTCAGAGCTGTTCGATCGAGACGTCGTCGTTCGCGCGGATGGTGATGCGGTACGTCCTGCCGCGGAAGCGGCGCACCACCTGCGCGGGCAGCATTTCCTTCGTGAGGCAGGGCTTCACGACGAGGCCGTCCCACGTCGGGCGCACGCCCAGCATGTACTGCGTCACGGCCAGATACATCCACGCCGCCGTGCCCGTCAGCCACGACACGTTGGCGAGGCCGAAGCGGTCGCTCTCCGGGCCGAAGATGTTCGACGCGTAGACGTACGGCTCGGCGCGGTAGCGGTCCGCGCCAGCCTTCGCCTGCGCGCGCATCGGCATCAGCTGGCTGTAGTACTTCCACGCGTTCTCGCTGCGCCCGAGCAGGCACTCCGCGATGATGGCCCACGTGTTCGCGTGGCAGAAGACGCTGCCGTTTTCGCCGCAGCCCTTGTTGTAATACGTCAGCGGGTCCTCCTTCGAGGGGTAGTCCTGCATCGCGGGGTGAATTTTGCGGATGCCGAGGTCGGTGTCGAGCAGCTTCTTCACGCTGTCCATCGCCGTGCGCTGCTTGTCCGCGTCGCCGAGGCCGCTGATGACGGCCCAGCTCTGTGTGTTGAGCCAGATCTTCGCCTGCGGCTCTTTCTCCGATCCGATGAACACGCCCTCGTCCGTGATGCAGCGGCGAAACCACGCGCCGTCCCAGCCGCAGCCGTTGACGAGCTCGCGCTGGCGCTCGTAGAGTTCGGCGAACCTTGCGCCGTCCTCGCCGCGCAGACCGGCCAGCTCGCGCATCATCGTCAGCGCCGTGCCGAACTGCATGGACGTCCAGATGCTCTCGCCCTTGCCCTTGCGGCACACCTTGTACAGCATATCGTTCCAGTCGGAGCTGAGCATCAGCGGGAAGCCGTGCCCGCCCATGTGCGAGACGGTGAAGTCGATCGAGCGGTTCACGTGCTCCCAGACAGTCCCCTCACCGCCGTCGTAGTACGGGATGACCTCGTCGAGGAAATCGAGCGTTCCCTCCTCCATCGCGAGCTGATGCACGTCCAGCACGAGCCACAGGTGGTTGTCCGAGTGGATACGCGTCACTGGATCCCAGCCCTCAATGGGGAAAAAGTAGTGGTTGCAGTGGCCGTCCCGGTATTGCTGCGTGAACAGAAGGCGCAGCTTCTCCTTCGCGCGCTGCGCGTCGAGTGGGATCATCGCCAGCACGTCCTGCGCGGTGTCGCGCATGCCGACGCCGCGGAACGTGCCGGTGGCGTAGTAGCTGATGTTGCGCGAGAACTGGAAGTTGCGCTCCACCTGATAGGGATTCCATGTATTGATCATGCGGCGCGCGTCCGCGTCCGGCACGCTGCACTGGAACGCGGAGAAATAGCTCTCCCACTCGCCGCGCAGCGCGCGGAAGGATCTCTCCGCGAAACCCGCCTCGCGGCAGCGGCGCACGGCGGCGCGGATCCCGTCCTCCGTCATCGCTGTGCCGAGGAACACGCGGATGTGCTTTTTCTCCCCCGCCTTCAGCGCCACGTCGAGCTGGAGCGCAAAGCACGGGTCGCCGCCGAACATCGACGAGCCGGACAGCTCGCCGCGCTCGACACCGATGGGATTTTCCTCGCTGCGGTAGCTGCCCACGAACATGTCGCGGTCACAGTCAAAGCCCGAGACGGGCGCGTCCGACGCGAAGAACACGAGCGGCGTCTCGTCGGGCTTCGGCTGGCTCTCCACGCCGTATTTGTAGACGAGCACGCCGTCCATCGGGTAGCACGAAAGCTGATGCTTGTTGTAGCACTGCCATTGCAGCTCGCGCATGAATTCCATCATGCCGAGCTCGACGTACGGAAAGACGCGCACAGTCCGGTCGCGGTCGGAGGTGAGCGTCATGTCCCAGATCATGACGTTCTCGTATTTGCCCACGAAGTAGCGCACGTCCGCCTCGAGCCCGCGGCGCGACGCCTCGAACCCGGTGTAGCCCATGCCGTGGTAGCCGCGCCAGCGTTCGGGGCGTGTGGCGCACGGCTCGCACGTGGGGCACCAGACGTCCTTGCCGTCGCGGATGTAGATGTAAAACCCGCTGCGGTCCGTCGGCAGGTGAAAAAAACGGTAGTGGTTGATGCGCCAGATCTGCGGCGAGCGGTAGAACGCCACGCCGCCGCCCGCCTGCGAGATCATCGCGTGGAACGTGCCGTTGGAGAGGTAGTTCATCCACGGCGTTGGCGTGCGGAAATCGTCGAAGGAAATTTCGCGTTTTTCGTCGTCAAACCGGTACATAGCCTGCTTCCTCCACACAGCGCAGCCATTCGCGCGCCAGAAGTCCGTTCCCGGCAGGACTCAGATGGATGCCGTCCACCGACCAGTGGCTGCCCGGCGCGCGGCGGCACGCATCCTCGAACAGGCGGCGCGACGGCACCAGCAGCGCGCCGTATTTCTCCGCCATCTCATCCACGACCTCGGCGCGGCGGCAGATCTCGCCGTACCACGTGTCCCAGTTCTCGATGATGTCCGTTCCGTACGCGACCTCCTCGGGGCGCAGCTTGAACAGAAACGGCTCGCACAAAACGAGCTTCGCCTCCGGGCGGCGCTCGCGCACCTCATAGAGCAGGCGGTCGTAGATGTAGCGATATTTCTCCGTCTCCACACCGCGGTTGAGGCGCAGCTGGAAGCCCACGTCATTGACACCGCACAGGATGCTCAGAAGGTCAAACTCCTCGTTGAGCGTGTCCTCCGTCCAGCGGGCGTAGAGGTCGACGATGCGGTTGCCGTTGACGCCGTTGTTCTTCACGCGGATCTCCGGGTTCACGCTCATCAGATACGCCGCCACGTGGCTGACGTAGCCGATTCCGAGGCGCTTGTTGGTGTCGACGTCCTTGCACTCCTTCTCGCGGCACGCGTCCGTCAGGGAATCTCCTTGAAACAGTATTCTGAACATTTCCGTTCACTCCTCCGATCGTTTTGGCCCGTATTGCGGGCCGGCATGTTCTTTCAGATGG
>CALXIU010000029.1 GCA_944388415.1 uncultured Ruthenibacterium sp.
GCTACATTTCAGCCTCGTTTATAAGGCTAAAATGTAGCTCCCAGCTTGGTGCGCCCGACTGGATTCGAACCAGCGGCCTTCCGGGTCGGAGCCGAACGCTCTATCCAACTGAGCTACGGACGCACATGTATGAAAAACGTCGCTTGGACGAATTTCAACTATTGAGTTGTAAGTGGTCAAATAGTAGTCTGACTACTATGAAACCGGAGGATGCGATGCCGAAAAATGGCTTTGTTATGCGGTTTTTCAGCTGCGCCCGGTGGGGTGTCGGAGTTGTCGGAGCCGAACGCTCTATCCAACTGAGCTACGGACGCACATCTATGAAAACCGTCCGAAGACGGATTTCAACTATTCGGTTGTAAGTGGTCAAATAGTAGTCAGGCTACTAAAAAACCAAGGAACGCGATGCCGAAAAATGGCTTTGTTATGCGGTTTTTCGCCTGCGCCCGGCGGGGTGTCGGAGTTGTCGGAGCCGAACGCTCTATCCAACTGAGCTACGATCGCACGCTTGCGGCGCTTGTCTTGCGCCGTACATATTAGTTTATCACACTTTGCACAGTTTGAAAAGGGCTTTTTGCGATTTTCGCGAAAAGCCCTTTTTGCGGGGCGAACAGGGGTCACAGCGTCAGGCGCTTCGGGAACGGGTCGTTGCGCAGGACGTTCCACATCTTGTCGATGTACGCCAGCGTGTAGAAATTCTCGTAGTAATGATAATAAAACGCGCCTTTCAGCGTCATCTCGTATACGCCGCCCGATTCCGTCACGAGGCCGAGCAACTTCGCGATGGCCAGCTCCGCGCCGTACATCTTTTTGAGCGGCACGCCGAAAAATTCCTCAAACTCGGCGGCGTCGACGCGCGTGCTGTACGCCGTCCAGAAGAGGTAGTACACCATCCGCTGTCTTCGCGAAAACCGCGTCGTCAGCGCCGTCGGCAGCCTGCCCGCGTCCACGCGCTTGCAGTACTCGTCCACCGAGAACGTGTTGACCTTGAACTGATCGCGCAGCAGCGTTGTGGCCGAGCACCCGAAGCCGAGGAAATTCTCGCGCGTCATCGACGAATACTTTGCCTCCGCGTCCGACGCGAACGTCCAGATCGACCCGCGCGCGCACCCCTTCTCCTCCGTGAGATACCGCGTGATCGCGTCGAGCAGCGCCCGCTTTTCGCGCTTTTCCATCGGCCTGACGCCGCTCGGCGTGAAGCTGAAATCAATGAACGGATAGATCGCCACGTGGTTCGCGCCGCACGCGAGCGCCGCGTCGGCGTCGGCCCTCAGATCCTCGAACGTCTGCCCCGGCAGCGCGAAGATGAAGTCCATCGACACCGTCTCGAACGGCACGGCCGCGAGCGCAGCGGCCAGCGCCTTCGCGTCGACCGGCTTGCGGCCGAGGACCTTCTGATATTTCGGCTGGAACGACTGCACGCCGATGCTCAGCTTCGTCACGCCCGCCGCCTTCAGCGTCCGCAGCACGTCCGGCGTCACGTCGTCCGGGTGCAGTTCGACGCCGACGCCCTCAGTCACCGTGAAATACTCGCCGACGACGCCCAGAATTTCGCCGATCCTGTCCGCCGCGAGCGCGGGCGTGCCGCCGCCGAAGTAGAGGCTCGTCGCGCGCGTCTTTCCGCCGCGCTGCGCGCCCACGAGGCGGATCTCCCGCTTCAGCGCGTCGATGTAGCGGTCGCACGCGTCCTTCCTGTAAATTGTCTTGCAATACGGGCAGAAATTGCAGATGCTGCGGCAGAACGGGATGTGGATGTAGAGCCCCAGCCGCTCGCAGTCCGCGTACGGCAGGCGCCCGTCGTTCTCGTCCGTGAACGTGAACGGCCGCACGCCGCGCGTCAGCCACATCCGCGTCAAAGTCGTGATCGCGCCCATCGTCCCACCTCAGATGTATTTCAAATACGTGCGCAGCATGTCCGCCATCACGCGCACGTCGCCGCGAAACAGCAGCGTGTACTCCGCCACGAAGAAGTAGCCGCACTCGTCGCACAGCCCCGGCACATGGATGCACCGCCCGCACACGCTCACTTTGCCGTCCTCGATGACGACGCACTGGCGGCACGGCGTCGGGAACGTGCCGTTCACGATGTGCGGGAACGCGCTGCGCAGATTGAACACCGGCGCGCCCGCGCGCATCATGCGCGAGATCACGGCGCACACGCGCGCCTTATCGCGCTTTGTCAGCGCCAGCTCGCGCGTATCCGGATACGGCGTGTGGAAGTTGAACGACACCGCGCGCACGTTCTTCGTGCGCTTCGCCGTCTCGCACACGGCGCGCACCGCGTGCTTGTTGATCTGGTTCACCGCCATGTACAGGCAGATGTTGTCCGTCGTCGCCTCCGCGATGTTCTTCATGATGAGGTCGTACGTGTCGCCGCGCACGGCGTTGTGGCGCGCGCGGTCGCCGTCGAGGCTCAGTAAAATCAGGTCGGCCTCGGGCAGGTTGAGCGGGAACGTCCCGTTCGTCACGACGTTGACGATCAGGAATCCCATCCGCTTCGCGTCCGCGACGAGGTCGCGCAGCGTCCGTCGGCCGTCGCGCCACAGGAACGTTTCGCCGCCGCAGAAAAACAGGATGCGCACGCCCATCTTGTACAAACGCCGCATCTCGTGCAAGATCTGACGGTACGGGTGCATCACGGACGTGATGTTGTTCACCGAGCAGTGCTTGCAGTGCAGGTTGCAGCGGTCGGTGACGATGACTGTCCCGACGATGGGCGTGTCGCCGCGCGTGACGATGGTCTTCACGCCGAACGCGGCGAGGGTGAGGAACGAGAAAACCTTCATGCGACCGCCTCCCGAAGAGTTTTCCACATTATATCATGAAAAGGTGGAAAACAAAAGCGCCCCGCCCGAGGGCGGAGCGCTGGAGTGATTATTCCTTCACAAACACGCGGTGGACGGCTTTGGCAAGCACGCCGCTGACGATGAAGCCGACGGCGGCCTCGACCGCGCCCTGAATGCCGACGAACAGCAGGATGAACACGAACGGGTTCGTCGCGCCCAGCGCCGAGACGAACGACTGGATGTAGTCCGTCGGGTAGAAGCACGCGACGAGCAGGCCCATGAACAGCGCCGTGTTCAGCACCGGCCCGGCCAGCGCGCCCGCGCCGAACGACAGCCAGTGTGCGTCGCGTTTCTTTCCGCTCTCGTCCTCGACGCGCTTGGCGGCGGCGCGGCTCTCCACGGCGTACAGCGCCTTGAAGATCACGCCCGCGAGCCAGCCCGCGAGGATGCGCGTCGGAACGCACACGACGAACGTCAAAATCGGGTTGATGCCCAGCAGCGCGGCGCCGAAGGGGCTCGAGCCGAAGCAGGTGCCGAAGCTCGTCAGGCCGAAGATACCGCCCAGCACCGCGCCGCCCATCGGGCCGATCAGCATCGCGCCGAGCGTCACCGGGATCATCAGGAACGAGATCTCCAGCCCGGCCGTGCGGAAATAGCCCAGCGGCGTGTAGGCCAGGACGAGCTCGACCGCGGCCAGCAGGCCGAGGCGCACGAGCGTCTGCGTGTCAACTGTCTTTTTCATATTCTCTTTTCTCCTTTACTGCCGTTCCGCCTTTCGCGGATACAGCGCAAGCGTATTTATGTCATCCGCCTCTGAACGGTTCAGAGCGCGGCGGACACCGGTTTTGCGTTTTTCTGCCAGATCAGCAGCAGGCCGCTGTGCACCAGCTCACGGCGGTACGCGATGCTGCGGCGGCAATGACGCAATACAGAGGGGGCGAGTTCGCCGGTGGCGACGCAAGTCAGTTTTGTGCCCGCGACCTCCTCGAAGCGCTCGATCATGCCCTCGAGCATCGCGGCCGTGCCGAGGATGACGCCGGACTGCATGCTCGCGTACGACGTCGTGCCGACCACGCTCGGGACAGGCGCCTCAAGGTCGATCTCCGTCAGGTGCGCGGTGCGCGACGAAAGCGCCTCCACGCCCAGGCGAACGCCGGGCGCCACGGCGCCACCCATCAGCGCGCCGTCCGAGTTCAGCAGCGTGATCGAGATGGCCGTGTCCATGCAGATCACCAGACACGGTGCGCCGAACTCCTGTTTGGCCGCGGCCGCGGCGCACACGATCTCGCTGCCCGTCTCAGCCGGGTCGTTCATGCGGATCGGCACGCCCGTCTTGAGGCCGGGCCCGACGATGTAGATGCGGCCGGGGTAGAGGATCGACACCGCGCGCTTGACCGTCGACAACAGTGACGGCACGACGCACGAGAGGATCACGCCCTCGATCTCGCCCGGATCGGCGCGATGCAGGGACAGCACGGCGTACAGCTGCACCGCGTATTCGTCCGCGCTTCGTCCGCCGTCCGCCCGCAGCGACGCGGAGAACCTCAGCTTGCGCTGGTCCCACGCGCACAGCGTGACAGAGGTGTTGCTGATGTTGATGGTCAGGATCATAAAATCCGCGCCTCCCTTCGGCTCGCTTCCCTCTCTATAATATATACATATAAAGGGGCGAAATCAAGAGGGGAAATCGCGGCTGCGTATTTTGTGCGGAAAACGGAGAGGAAACACAAGATGTGGAGCGCGAAAAAAAGTTTGGATTTTTTTGCGAAAAAGTGTTGACAAATCGCGATCAACGCTGTAATATATAAAGCACGCCGCAGGGAACACCAAGGCGGCGCAAAAAAATCTCAAAAAAGTGCTTGACAAGAGCGCGAACATGAGATATAATAAGCAAGCTGCCTCGGACAGAGAGACAGCGGATCGGACCTTGAAAATTAAACAATATCGAAAAGCTTGGAACTCTACCGCGTGCAAAACGCGGATAGGGAGAAAAGGAAACC
>CALXIU010000030.1 GCA_944388415.1 uncultured Ruthenibacterium sp.
AGTATCGCTTTTTTTTTTTTTTTGTCTCGCCGAATACGCTCAGAAAACCACTGTTAGGGAGAATTTCTTCTCCCTAACAGCAGCTTCACAATGTTACTGATTCATCGCGCCGATTCGGCAGAAGCAGATCACTGGCTCAGCAGACCGGTGTAGGACGCCGCGTTGTCGGTCTTCACCATGTTGATGGCGAACGCGTCGTACTGGCTGGGATTGCTGAGGCGGTTGGTGATGTTGCCCTCGGTCTGGCCGTCGCCGCCAATGTACTCGACCTTCAGGTTGAGCAGGTCGTCGTAGTTCTGGAGCAGCGGCTGATAGGTAGCGCTCAGGAAGTTGTCGGCCGCATTGTAGATGTTGAGCCAGACGGATTTCGTCGGGTGAGCGGTCTCGTCAAGCTGCGCGGAAACCGGCTCGTAGACCTTCGTGGAATCCATGAAGTCCTCATAGTTCTCGGCCGTGACCGCGACGTTCAGCGCGTAGTAGGAGCGCTCGTCGGCATTGTAGTAGTAGACTTCGTCGCTCAGCACATTGCCCGCATCATCTTCCGTGCCGATGCCGGTGTCGATGTCCACTCCGTCCAGAGCATTGCGCAGGACGCGCAGCGTCAGGTACGCCTGAACGTCGGCGTGCTGGCTGATCGTTCCGCCGTAGCCCTCGGCGATTGCGGCAACCGCGTCGGCGTTGGCGTCATAACCGAAGGTCGGGACTTTGTTGGCGTTGGACCACGCGTTGAACATGGACATGCCCATGCCGTCATTGTTGGAGGCAACGATGTCGATCTGATCGCCGAAGGAAGCGGCCCACGTGCCGATCGCGTTGCCGGCGGTGGCGGCGTCCCACGTCGCGCCCGCGGAGTTCTTCATCTCCTGCGAGGCGAGCTCACGGACGATATAGGTCTTGCCATTGATCTCGAGCGTGCCGTCCTGAACCGCAGAAGCATTGCCGTCCGCGTTCGTTCCGACGGGAGCGCTGTCGATGACGCCGTCCTTCTCCACGGCCGTGCCCAGAGCAGCGCGGACGCCGCGGGTACGGGCGATGGAGTCGTTGTGGCCGATGTCGCCGATGGCGAGCACGTAGCCGATGATACCGTCGCCGTTGCGGTCGATCTCATCGATGTGCGCCGTGATGTAGTCGAGGATCATCGTGCCCTGCAGCTCCGCGCCCTGATTGGCGTCGAAACCGACGTAGTAGGTGTCCTCATTGAAGTTCAGAGCGGTCATATCCAGCTCGCCCGTGGAGCTGTTGGAGGGCTGACGGTTGAACCAGACAAGGGGTTTGTCCTTGTTGGCGACATCGCCCGTCGTGGGAGCCGCAGTGGAGTCAGAGGGGGTCGAGGTGCTGTCGGCCGCCGGCGTGGAGGAAGATGCGCCGCCGCAGGCCGTCAGGCTCAGCGCCATCACAGCCGCCAGAAACAATGCGAGTGCTTTTTTCATAACCTTTTCTCTCCTTTTTTCCGTGCATTTCGAACGGGCCAACGGTGCCGGCCCGTCCTTACAATTCATATTTTACAGGAGAAAATGGTCAAAAAACAAGTTGAAATATCACCGAAAGGAGTGGCAAATATCAATGCACATGCAACATAATAGGGAGAAAAAGAGGATTGATATTGTGCAATCTGCTTAATTCTGGCGTTGCTCGAAGGCGAATAACGCCTTCTGACTGTCCAGAGTGAAGAGGTTTTCACGGTCGACGATCTGGGTGGTCGTATCGACGACAGGCTCGAGCGCACTGCCCTGCCCCGTCAGAAGCTTGTAGGCGCTCTCGATGCCGAGATATCCCATTGCGTAAGGATTCTGAACGATGAGCGCGTCGACAGAGCCGTCCTGCAGGCCGTCAACAGTGGCAACGTTGGAGTCGAAGCCGACAAGAAAGACGGTGTCGGAAAGCCCAAGCGCCTCGACCGCACGCGCGGCGCCGACGCTTGTGGGTTCGTTGAAAGCAATGAGAACGTTGATCTCCGGGTGGCGGCTGAGGAGCGTTGTCGTGTCGTTTTGCGTCTGCCAGGCGTCCGCCAGCGTGTTGATCCCGGCCGCGACCTGTGCGCGCCCGCTGTTGGCAAAGGCATCCTCCGCGCCGCGCTGCCGCTCCTGGCCGTTGGCGCTGTTGATGTCGTAATTGATGAAGCCGACGACAAGGTCTCCTTCGAGTCGGTCGAGCGCCGCCTGAGCGGCCATCTGCCCTGCCGCGTAGTTGTCTGTGCCGATGTATGTGCTGACGGCTCCGGAGGCGACGCTGCTGTCGATCGTGACGATTTCAACGCCCGCGCGAGCGGCGTCATCAATGGCGGAGGCGTTGTTTTCGTAGTCAATGGCGGAAAAGACGATCGCCTCCGCGCCGGATCTCACAGCCTGAGCGACCATTTCGTTCTGTGTCTCGTAGTCCTCCTCGGTCTCGGGCCCTGTGACGGTGAGCTGGATGTTGTATTCGGCTGCGGCAGCTTCCGCGCCCGCGAAGACAGAGAGCCAGAACTCCGTCTGCGTGGATTTCGCGACGATGGCAACGGAATGCTGCGCCATTGTCTGCGTCGGCGCGGAACACGAGGCGAGGGCGAGCGCAAGGACAAGCGCCGCGCAGGCGGCGCGCTTATTTCGTCTCATATTCGCCCTCCCTGATTTTCGGCATACGGATCTCGACGCAGGTGCCCTCGTCGGGCTCGCTCGTGATGTGCAGACCGTAGTTTTTGCCGAAGTAGATCTTCAGCCTGTCGTTGACATTTTTGATGCCGATGCCCGTGCGGTCCTTTGCGCCGGGGCGCAGAATGGATTCGATCTGCTCCGGCGTCATGCCGACGCCGTTGTCCTGCACACAGAACACGATGTCGCCGCCGTCCTGACGGACCTGCACGTCGATGCGGCCCTCGTCCACAAGAAGATCGAGACCGTGGTTGATCGCATTTTCGATGATGGGCTGCAGCGTGATCTTGTTGCAGCAGTACGAGAGACATTCGGGGTCGACGTCGAACGCGTATGTGAACTGGTTTTTGTAGCGGTACTTCTGGATTTGCAGATAGCTCTCGGCGTGTTCGATCTCCTTGGAGATGGGGATCAGATCATGCCCCTTGCTGATGCTGATGCGGAACAGGCGCGCCAGAGCGTGCACCATGTTGACGGCGTCGGCATTGCGCCCCTGTTCGCACATCCACGCGATGGAGTCGAGCGTGTTGTACAGAAAATGCGGGTTGATCTGCGCCTGCAGCGCCTTGAGCTCTGTCTTGCGGAGGTTGATCTCCTCCTCGCGCACGGTGGTCATGAGCCGCTGGATGCGCACGACCATTTGGCTGAACGAGTCGGACAACTCCTGCACTTCACGCGTGCCGCCGACGGGACGGTATGTGAAGTGATCCGCGTCCTTTTCAAAGCTCTCCATGGCCGATGCAAGCCCGCGCAGCGGCCGCCCGATCAGGCGGCTGAGCAGCCAGCTCGTCAGAAGCGCGGCCGCAAGGATGCCGAGTCCCAGCCAGCACGACAGGCGGATCATCTCGCTGACGTTGCTGTTCACAAGCTCGTCGACATAGCTGACGCCGACGACGCGCCAGTCGGTGTCGCCGACGCTGGTGACACAGTAGATGACGGTGTCGTCCACATAGGCGTCGTCCCCGAGCGCGGCGAGCGCCTCGGCGTTCTCTGTCTTGAGGCCCGAGTACAAAAGCTGCTGCTGCGGATGATAGATGATATTCCCGTCGGCGTCCATCAGAAAGCTGTAACCACGCTGGCCGATGCCGACATTGTTCATGTAACTTGAAATGCTGGAAAAGCTCAGGTCGAGCGACACCCATGCGGCCTCGCTGCCCTCGGCCAGCGGGGCGGTCATTGTGACGACCCACGGGTAATACCCCTCAAAGATCGTCTCCACGTGCGGCGCGGTCATGTAGGCCCCGTCCTCCTCCTGTGCGCGCGCATAGTCGAAGGATAGGTTCCGGTAGATCGTCTCACGCGGTTCGCGTCCCAGCGACCAGCAGTCAAGAAGTTCGCCGTCGCCGGAGTAGCTGGTGACGGCCACGACGTCCGGGCGGAACGTCAGGAATGCTGTGAGCAGCTCGTCGCGGGCGCTCTCACTCTCGAGCATCGAGCGCTCCACCAGCTGCATCGCCTGCTCCATATCCCGCAGATAGCTGCCGACGGTGTTGGAGACCTGCGATACCGCCTGCGCGGTGCTGGTGCGCGCACTCGCGACCATCGCGCTGTGATAGCGTTCCAGAAATACGTAGATACAAAAGAACAGGATGAACGCCACGATGCTCACGACGGTGGAAACGAGGATCGTCGTGATGCGAAGGCGGCTGCGGGGCGGCTGTTTATTCAAGCGCCCTCACCCGCCTTCGCGGCTTCCAGACGGCGGCGCATGGCGGCCGGGGACTCGCCGCAGTATTTTTTGAAGCAGTAGCTGAAATAATGCTGATCGGTGTAGCCGCAGCGCTGTGCGATGTCCTGAATTTTCATCGAGGAAGATGCAATCAGCTCGCGCGCCGCGTCCATGCGCCGGCGGATGAGAATGTTGATGAACGTCTCCCCCGCGTACTTCTTGATGCACGCGCTCAGGTGGTTGGGGCTGACGTTCAGCATCCCGCTGAGAGAGACGAGCGAGAGGTCGGCGTCCATGTAGTTCTGCCCGAGCGTTTCGAGCGCGCGTTTGCACAGAAGCTCGCCGCCCTTGACAGAGGGAGCAAGGTCGCTGATGAACCGCACGCCGCCCGCCGCGTCTCCCTGCCGCAGCGCCTCGATGGCCTCGCGGTACGCGTCGTGCAGGCCTGTCAGTGAGCGCGTCGCGTGGCCGACGCCGATGCGACAGCGCCTGCCCAGCACGCGCGTGACCATCTGCGTGATCTCGTCGGCCAGAATGTGCAGATATTCCTGAAAGTCGGACGGATTGCCGAGCAGCACCGAGACCACCTTGCCGGAGGTGTAGAAACTGACGCCGCGCAAGTATTTCAGCGCCAGCGTGTCGACTGCGGCGGCAAACGACGGCGCGGTGAGGTTGCCGCCGTCCTGTCCGAACATCGTGGAGACCATCACGACGTAGTACGGATGATCGTCCGGCCCGCTGAGCAGGCCGCAGCGGCGCGCATACGCCTCCGCGCGCTCCTCCCCTTCCGGTTCGGCAAACTCGTCCAGCACAAGCGGCATCAGCAGCGACGCGCGCATGTCCTGGCTGTCGGGGCGTGTCGCCTGCCGGAAGCGGGCAAACTGTGCGTCAATCTTCTGATGGATGACGCGCAGCTCCCCCGCGAGACCGTCCATCGTCATAGGTTTGAGCATATAGCTGATGATATTGTATTGGATGGCCTGCTGCGCGTACTGAAAATCCTCATAGCCGCTCAGAAACGCGATGTTGGTGGCGGGACGGATCTCGCGCACCTGCCGCGCCAGCTCGATGCCGGAGATGAAGGGCATCCGGATGTCTGTCAGAAGCAGGTCCGGCTCGACGCGTTCCACGAGCTGAAGCGCGTCAAGACCGTTTCCGGCGCTTCCCACGAGGCGGAAACCGTATTCCTCCCATGGGATCATGCTGCACACAGCCTCCCGCAGCTCGTCCTCGTCATCGGCCACGACGACGGTGTAGATCGTCTTTGCGTCCATTTCGCACGTCCTTTCCCGCACATTGCATAAGATGGATTTCGTTCAGTATACCATGAAAACACCGCCTGCAAAACACATGCGGGCACGTTGGCGCGCTTTTGCAGCTGCTTTGTTGCTTGCTACAAATTTTCAAACCGGTTTTT
>CALXIU010000031.1 GCA_944388415.1 uncultured Ruthenibacterium sp.
ACATCTCGGCCTAAGAGCCGCCGCTTGCGCGGCGGTTGGCCTCGAAACCCTCCAGAGGGCCCTCTCGCCGCTTCGCGGCTCACCTTGACGCCGCCTGCGGGCGTCAGCCCTCAAGGGGAGGCAAGATGCGCACATTTTAAGGTTTATCGACAAACTGCGCCGCACCGCTTGACAGCGGCGCGGTTTTATGATTAAATATATTTAGCAAAACTAAATATT
Source organism: uncultured Ruthenibacterium sp. (assembly GCA_944388415.1). Lineage (GTDB taxonomy): Bacteria > Bacillota > Clostridia > Oscillospirales > Ruminococcaceae > Ruthenibacterium. The sequence continues at coordinate 220 of CALXIU010000031.1, forward strand.
ATGGAAACGGAGGGACACGTTTGGAGAGCAGGTTTGAGCGGCAGCTCAAGCGTGGGGCGCTGGAGATGCTGGTGCTGTCGCTGGTGTGCGAGAGGCCCGCGCACGGGTATGAGCTGCTGTCGGAGATCGCGGCGCGCTCCGGCGACGCACTGACGCTGAAGGAGGGCACGCTGTACCCCATCCTGTACCGGCTGGAGGACGACGGCTGCGTCGCGTCGGAGTGGAGTGCCGCCGGGCGGGCAGCGCCGAAGAAGGTCTACCGCGCCACGGACGCGGGGCGCGCGGAACTGGCGCGCCAAACGGCCGTCTGGCGCTCGTTTTGCCGGTGTGTCGATCAATTCATCGGGGAGGAAGCAACATGAAAGACGCTCAGAACCGGAAGGTTCAGTTTCTGCCGCCTGTGAAGCGGTATGTGAACGCGATCGAGGCGCGGCTGGCGCTGCCGATGCGCGACAAGGTGCGCGTGATGACGGATCTCTCGTCCACGATCGAGGCGCGCCGTGAGGCGGGCGAGAGCTACGAGGAGATCATGAAGGACATGGGCACGCCGGACGAGGTGGCGGCGCAGTTCAACGAGGAGATGGCGCCCGGCGCGCGCGCGATGACGCCGCTGCGCTTCGTGCCGCTGACGCTGGGCGTGCTGGCGCTGATCGCCGCGCTGATCGAGGGCTTTTCCGGGTTCATGCTGGCGCGGGCGCTCAGCTCCGCCGGGGGCATCGGCGTGATCGGCGGCGCGGACGGCCCGACGATGATCTATGTGACGTCGGCGCTGACAGACCCGTGGAGCGCGTTCTGCACGGTGGCGCTGTTCGCGCCCGCGGCGCTGGCCGCCGCGCTGCTGGGCTGGTACTGCCTGCTGGCGAAAAGGCGGCGCGCGGCGCTTGCGTGCGGCGTGCTGGGCCTTGTGCTGTGGCTTGCAGCGCTGCTCCTCGCTTGCGCGGGCCCCTTCCCCTTCTCGGACCCGGCGTGCGCGGAGCGCTGGTACCTGTTCCTGCTCGCGCCGTCGATGTGGCTATCCGCGCTGCTGTGCTGGCGCAGCCTGCGGCGCTGAATCCCGCGGGCGCGTTCCGTCGTTTTGTGAATGAGGCTGCGGCGCGGTTCTAAACCGGCCGTGCGCGGCATATACTATGGTAAAACGACGGAAGGGGGCGCACGGCGTGGTCGTTCTCATCGCCACATTTCTGGCAGCTGCGCTGCTGTCCACATTTCTGATGCTCTGCTGTCTGCGCGTCGGCTCTGACAGCGAAGGATGATCCAAGATGCAAAAACCCCGCGGGCGCTTGTGAGCGCTCGCGGGGTTTTTGTTTACACTGGCGAGGATCAGTCGATCTCGACCATCACTTTCATGTTTTCGCGCACGGCGGCGGCACGCATGACGACGCGGATCGCCTTGGCGATGCGTCCCTGCTTGCCGATGACGCGGCCCATATCGTCCTCGGCGACGTGAAGGTGGAACACCGTCACGCCCTCCTCGTTGGGCTCGTCGACCGTCACCTGTACGGCATCCTTGTCTTCGACAAGGCCGCGCGCAACAGCAATCAGAAGCTCCTGCATCGAAATTCCCTCCCGCAATGCTTACAGAATGTTGCTCTTCTTCAGCAGGACACGGACGGTGTCGGTGGGCTGGGCGCCGTTGGCGATCCAGGCCTTCGCCTTCTCGCCGTCGATGTTCACGACAACGGGGTCCTTCGTCGGATCATAGTAACCGATCTCCTCGATAAAGCGACCGTCACGGGGGAAGCGGGAATCCGCGACCACGACGCGGTAGAACGGCGCCTTCTTCGCGCCCATACGGCGCAGTCTGATTTTAACAGCCATGCTGTCACCTCCTACACATTGTAAAAACTGTATATAGTATCGGCCTTGCGGCCGCGACTATCAGCGGAACATGCCGCCGAGGCCGCGCTGGAAGCGCCTCGGGTTCTTTTTGAACTGCTTCATCATCTTCATCATCTGCTCGTACTGGCGCAGCAGGCGGTTGACGTCCTCGACGCGCGTGCCCGAGCCGGCCGCGATGCGGCGCTTGCGCTTGGGGTCGATCATCGAGGGCTTCTCGCGCTCGGCGTTCGTCATGCTCTGGATGATGGCCTTCATGCGGCGGAACTCACGCTCGGACGCGTCCATCGCGTCGTCGTCCACCTTTCCGGCCGCGCCGGGGATCATGGAGATCAGCGCGGACGCGCCGCCCATCTTCTTGATCTGCTCGAACTGGGCGAGCATGTCGTTCATGTCGAACTTGTTTTCCAGCATCCGGCGCGCGGTCTGCTCGGCCTGTTTCTGATCGGCGGCGTCCTGCGCCTTTTCGATCAGCGTCAGCACGTCGCCCATGCCGAGGATGCGGCTGGCCATGCGCGTGGCGTGGAAGACCTCGAGGTCGTCGAGCTTCTCGCCCGTGCCGGTGAACTTGATGGGCTTGCCCGTCACGGCCAGCACGGAGAGCGCCGCGCCGCCGCGGGTGTCGCCGTCGAGCTTTGTCAGGATGACGCCGTCGATGCCCGTCTGCTCGCCGAAGCTGCGCGCGACGTTCACGGCGTCCTGACCGGCCATCGCGTCGATGACGAGCAGCGTCTCGTCCACCTCGACGGTCTGCTTGATGCGGGACAGCTCCTGCATCAGCTCTTCGTCGACGTGCAGGCGTCCGGCGGTGTCGATGATGACGATGTCGTCGCCATGGTCCTTCGCGTGGCGCACGGCCGCGGCTGCGATCTCCTCGGGCTTCGCGCCGTCGAGCTTGAACACGCCCACGCCGGCGGCCTCGCCGACGATGCACAGCTGGTCGATGGCCGCGGGGCGGTAGATGTCGCACGCGACGAGGAGCGGGCGGTGCCCCTCCTTCTTGAAGCGCTTGGCCAGCTTCGCGCAGTGCGTCGTCTTGCCCGCGCCCTGCAGGCCGCACATCATGATGATCGTCGGCGGCTTCGACTTGATGTGAATGCGGGCGGCCTCGTCGCCGCCCATCAGCTTGATGAGCTCCTCGTTGACGATCTTGATGACCTGCTGCGCGGGGGTGAGGCTCTCCATCACGTCCGCGCCGAGGCTGCGCTCGGTGACGTCCTTGATGAAGTCCTTCGCGACCTTGTAGTTGACGTCCGCCTCCAGAAGCGCGATGCGAACTTCGCGCATCGCGTCCTTGATGTCCTGCTCGGACAGGCGGCCCTTGCCGCGCAGACGCTTGAATGCGGCGGAAAGGCGCTCGGTCAGTGATTCAAAAGCCATTCGCTGCACCTCATGTCTCTTCAAATTCCCTCACGGCGGAGAGCACCGCGAGCGCCTCCGTCGCGCTGCGCGCGATGAGAGCGCCGTCGACGCTCGTGTCCGTGGCATAAAACCGGATGTCGCGCAAGAGCTGCTCCAGCTTGTCGAGACGGCCGCTCAGTTCGCGGTAGCGCCCCGCGAGGCCGATCTTCTCCTCCAGCTCCAGCAATGTGGCCTCGCCGCGTTTGACCGCGTCGCGCACGCCCTGCCGGGTGATGCCGAGGCCCTCGGCGATCTCCGAAAGCGAGAGGTCGGCATTGTAATATTCCTCCATGGCCTCCCGCTGTTTGTCCGTGAGCACGTCGCCGTAAAAATCCAGCAGGTAGGACATCTCCAGATTCTTCGACATGGCGTCCCCCTCGTAAAGCCCTTTGCGTTTACACCGAGAGACATTATAGCAGACCACTCGTGTAAAGTCAACTGCTTTACACGGATTTGCAAAAGTTTTTTGAACGCTTGCGTATTCCATATTGCTTCCAAAATTGGTATAATAGAGATACTTTGAAATTTTGACCGAATGGAGGCGAGCGCATGGACGTGCTCAACAGCTATTATGAGTCGCTGTACCAGCGCCCGACCGTCCGTCTGAGCGGATATGCCGCAAAATACGGCCTGCCGGACACGCTGTACGGATACCTCGCGTACGGCGGCGCGACGGGCAGTGCCAAGGACGCGCTGGCGGAGGGGATGCTGGCGCTTGCGTCGGAGAAAGGGGACCTCTCGCCGGGGCAGACGGTCGTGGAGGCGTCGAGCGGCAGTTTCGCCGTGGCGCTGGCAGTCGCGTGCTCGCGCAGCCATCATCCGCTGATCCTGTGCATGCCCGCGACGGTGAGCACGGAACGCCAGCAGTATCTCTCGAAACTGGGCGCGAAGATCGTGCTCTCGAACTACGTCTACGGGCGCAAGGGCGTGGAGAAGCGCGCCCAGGAGGCCGTGAGCAAGACGGGCGGCTATTATCTGAACTACTTTGCGAACGACCTGAACCCGGAGTTTCACCGCCGTGTGACGGGTCCGGCCATCGTGCGGGCAACGGACGGCCAGCTGGACGCGATCGTCGTGGGCGTTGGCTCCGGCGGCACGGTGACGGGCGTGGGCGAGTATGCGAAGGCGTGGCTGCCGGATGTGAAGATCATCGCGGTGGAGCCGTACGAAAGCCAGGCGCTGAGCGGCGGCTACATCGGGCGGCACCACATTCCCGGCCTCGGCGCGGGCTTTGTGCCGGAGAATTACAACCCGTACATTGTGGACTCCGTCGTCGCGGTGCCGAGCAGCCATGCGAACGCGACGGCGCGCGAGCTGCTGTACACGGACGCGATCCCGGCCTCGCCCAGCGGCGGCGCGGTGCTGATGGCCGCGCGCCAGCTGATGACGGACAGGCCGGAGTTTTCGCGCGTGCTGTGCGTGATCGCGGGCAAAAACGTGTACGAATGACGGCGCGCCGTTGCGCCGCGAGGGGGAAATTTCGTGGGAGAAGCCATTGATTCCAGCCGGTGGGTGCCGATGGGCGGAGAGCGGCAGAACATCCGCATCGTCTCCGCCGACTCGTCCAATCCGGTGCTGCTGTTCATCCACGGCGGGCCGGGCGTGTGCGACCGGCATCTGGTGCTGAAATACCAGAGCGGTCTGGCGCGCGACCTGACGCTGGTGCTGTGGGACCAGCGCTGCTCGGGCCGGAGTTATTCCGGCAAAGGCGCCAAAAAGGAAGTGCACACCGAGGACTATGTGCGCGACGCGCAGCAGCTGACGGAGCTGTTGTGCGACATGTTCCGCCGCGAGAGCATCTTTGTGGCGGGCCATTCGTGGGGCGCGCTGATCGGCGCGCTGCTGGCCGCGCGCGAGCCGCGCCGCGTAGGCGCGTACATCGGGCAGGGTCAGCTGGTGAACGGCGCGAGGAACGCCGAGCTCTCGCACCGGTTCTGCGTGGAGGAGGCGCGGCGGCTGGGCGACGAGCGCGTGCTGCGCCTTCTGGAGGCGCACCCGCCGGTGAACGGGCGCTATCTCAATGTGCGCGCGATGATGCTGCAGCGGGACTGTCTGGCGCGGTACGGCGGCGTGAATTATCTGCACCGCGGCGGCGTGATGCAGTCGCTCGCGCTGCCTCTGCTGACGACGGTGGAGTACTCCCCGGCGGGCAAGGTGCGCTACGTGCGCGGCGCGATGCACCTGACGAAGGCGCTGATGGACGAGGTGGCCGGCTGCCGCCTCGACGAGACGGTGCGGCGGCTGGAGATGCCGGTGCTGATGACGATGGGCCGGCACGACTACAACACGCCCGCCGAACTGGCGCGCGAATGGTTCGACGCGCTGGACGCGCCGCGCAAGGAGTGGGTGTGGTTTGAAACCTCGGCGCATTCGCCGAGTTTTGAGCAGCCGGAGGAATGGGCGCGCGCCGTGCGCGCGTTCTGCCTGTCGATCCCGCAAAACCGCGTGTGAACAAGAAAAACCGAGCGGCCCCGGAGCGTTTGCTCCGGGGCCGCTTTCCTTTTTTAATTTACAGCACACCCGCGCGGCGCAGCGCGCCGGACCAGGCGGCGCACAGGTCGTCGAGGCCACGCGCCGCGTTGGCGGGGCTGGTGGACGGCAGCTTTTCGGCGGGCGGGCCGTGCTTGATGTGCTTCTGATACAGCGCGAACGACGTCGCGCCGTTGCACAGCACGCGCTCTATGCCGAGCCGCGCGCACAGGGCGGCGATGTCGTTCGGCGTCTCCGCGCGGATGGATGCGTCGGACGCGCCGTCGATCTCACACGAGGCGAGCACATCCCACAGCGCGAGGCGGTGGGCGCGGACGAGCGCTTCCTTTTCCTCCCGTGTCTGCGGCGCCGCCGCGCCGTACACGCGCGCGAGCATCGGCCAGAAGCGGTTGCGGGGATGGCCGTAGTAAAAGCCGGTCTCCCGGCTCTTCGGGCTGGGCCACGTGCCGAGGATGAGAGCGCACGCGTCCGGTGCGAAGACGGGTTCAAACGGATGCATGTTCCCCACCTCAGAGAAAATATGTCTCGATGGCCGCGGCCGCGCCGTCGTCGTGGACGTCAGGCGCGACGGCGGACGCCATCGCACGCAGCGCCTCGCCCGCGTTTGCCATCGCGACGGAAAAGCCCGCGTGCTCGAGCATCTCGGCGTCGTTCACGCCGTCGCCGACGGCGGCGGTGTCCGCCCACGCGATGCCGAGCGAAGCGAGCAGCCTCGTCAGCGCCGCGGCCTTGTTCGTCGTGGCGCGCATGATGTCATAGCAGCCGCGCCAGTACGGCGCGAATCGCAGGCCGAGGTAACCGTAGCGCGCGCGAAAGCCCTCGAGGTGTTCATCCGGCAGCAGCGCTCCTGCGCCGCCGGGCATCCCTTCGAGGTGACGCACCTGATCCTCGCCGTCGAACAGCACGCGCGAGCTGGAAGTCGACGAGCGGTATGCGTTGCGGTATTGCTCATACTCGGTATAGCAGTAATAGCCGTCCGGGAAATTGAACAGCAGCGGGAGCTCGTAGTCCTCGCAGTAGTCCACGAGGGCGTACATCTCCTCGGGCGTCATGGAGTTTTCATAAAATGTGCGCCCCGCGGCGTCGGTGATGAGGCCTCCGTTCGCGGTGACGTACCAGTCGGCCTCGAGCCCGCCCAGCACGCCGCGCGCGGCGGCGAGACAGCGGCCCGTGGCCACGATGACGGCGCAGCCCGATTCGCGCAGGCGGCGCACCGCGCGCAGAACGCGCCCGCTCGGCTCGTCCCGGTCGCCGGGGACGAGCGTGCCGTCAATATCAAAAACTACCGCACGATAGCGCATGGGACGCATCCTTTCAGAACACAAAATAGGACAGGATCACCGTGAAGATGCCGCACACCGACAGCGCGAGGCCGGACATCGCGCCTTGCAGCTCGCCCAGCTCGAGCGCGCGCGTCGTGCCGAGCGCGTGGCTGCACGCGCCGATGGCGACGCCCTGCGCGACGGGGTCGTCGACGCGGAACCACTTGATGAACACGGGCGCGAGCATCGCGCCGGTGACGCCGGTGATGAACACACCGAGCGCGGCCAGCGAGCCGACGCCGCCGTTCGTCTCGGCGAGCGCCATCGCGATGGCGGTGGTGACGCTCTTGGGCATCAGCGACGCGGTGAGCATCTCGTCGAGCGCGCACAGGCGGCACAGCCCGACGACGCACAGTACGCTGGTGGCGCTGCCGACGATGCATCCGATCAGCACCGGCCATGCGTAGCGGCGCAGGATCTTCAGGTTTTCGTAGACGCCGATGGCGAGCACGGCTGTGGCCGGGACGACGAGCATGGAGATGAAGTCGCCGCCCGCCTCGTAGTCCTCGAGCGGGATACCGAACGCCGTCAGCACGCACACGATAGCGGCGACGGCGATGAGCAGCGGGTTGCAGACCATCCAGCCCGTCTTCTTCTGGACCCAGAAGCCGAAGCGGTACGCGAGGATGGTGAGCACGATGCCGAAGAGCGGCGACTGTGTGACCGCGTTAGACATCTCCCCCGCCCCCCTTCCGGCGCATGAGGCGCATCGTCAGGCGCACAGCCAGCGACGAAGTGAAGAACACGACGGGCGTCGTCAGCGAGCAGATGAGCAGAATGGGCAGCGCGTTTTGAAGAAACACGTCGGCGTAACGCATGATGCCGACGCACGACGGTATGAAAAACACCGCCATGTTGCGCAGCAAAAACGAGCTCATCCCGTTGATGGGATCGCGCTTGATCAATTTGGTACACAGCATCGCGAACAGCAGGATCATCGACGTGACGCCCGCGGGGACGGGCACCGGCAGCACGGCGCTGACGGCCTCGCCCAGCAGGCACACGCCCAGCACGACGCCGATCTGCACCAGAGTATCCATAGAAAAAGCCTCCGATCAATCGTTTGCACAGCGCAGCGCGAGCGCCGCGCCGACACAGCCGAACAGGCCCAGTGGCAGGGCCTGGAACACAAGCTGCGTCCACTGTGCCATGCCGCGCGCCAGACAGACGGCGGATTGCGGCAGGAAGACACAGGTGCACAGGAAAAAGCACAGCGCGCCGCTCGCCGCCGCGCCGCGGCGCACGCCGGAGTCCTCCGGGACACAGACGAGGCCGAGGAGCTTCGTCGCGAGCAGCATCGCGCTGACGAACGCGAACACCGGGACGATGTACAAAATGCGGTGTGCGGACGGGTGGCTGACGCCGTACGACAGCAGCGCGTACGTCAGAAACGGCAGCCACGCCCCGTAGCCGAGCCAGTGCACAGCCGGGCCGGCGTCAGCGAGCGCGCCGCGGTGCGCGAACAGCGCAAGACACCACGCGGCGAACACCAGCCAGCCCGCGCCGCCCGCGAGGCGCAGCGCGAACCAGAACAGTTCCATCGTCTGCATGGCCGGATCGCGTGCGAGCGCCGTGGTGGGCGAGAGGAAATTGTCCACGCCCTCCCAGCCCGCGTACGCGCCCGCGGCCGCGGCCAGCACAGCCAGAACGGGCAGCGCGCCGCGCGCGGACAGCTCCACAGGGCGGGCGTCCGTGTCCGGCCGGCGCTGCGGTGCGAGGTAGACCACCGCCCAGAACGCCGCGGCGGCGGCATAGCGCGCCCATGCGCTGCCAAGCGTGCAGAAGCCGCCGGCGTCGGTGAACAAAATGAGGTCGCCCAGACGCAGCGCGCCCAGCACGGCGGCGGCGCACAGCGAGGCGAGGCAGAAATTCCGGCTCATGCGCGCTCCTCGAGCGGCACGTAATCATACGTGTTGTTCGTGCCGAGATATTTGTAGGCCGGGCGCATGATGCGGTTCGCGAACATGACCTCCTCGACGCGGTGCGCGCACCAGCCGGGGATACGGCTGATGGCAAACAGCGGCGTGAACAGGTCGTCGCTGATGCCCAGCATCCGGTAGATCAGGCCGGAGTAGAGGTCGACGTTGGCGCAGATGGGCTTGCCGCCCTTCTCGCGGCGCATGACCTCGGGCGCGAGGCGCTCGACGGCGCACAGCAGCTCGAACTCGTTCTCGTACCCCTTCTTGACGGCCAGCGAGCGCGCGTTGCGGCGCAGGATGACGGCGCGCGGGTCGCTCTTCGTGTAGACGGCGTGGCCGACGCCGTAGATGAGGCCGGAGCGGTCGCCCGCCTCCTTGTGCAGCAGCTTTGTCAGATACGCGGCGACCTCGTCGTCGTCGTGCGCGTCGCGCACTTCCGTCTTCATCGCATCGAGCATCTGCATGACCTTGTGGTTCGCGCCGCCGTGCTTCGGGCCCTTGAGGCTGCCGATGGCCGCGGCGATGGCGGAATACGTGTCGGTGCCGGTCGACGACAGCACACGGCACGAGAACGTCGAGTTGTTGCCGCCGCCGTGGTCGGCGTGCAGCACGAGGCACAGGTCGAGCAGCCGCGCCTCCTCGCGCGTGAAGTTCTGATCGGCGCGGTACGTCGAGAGGATGTGCTCGGCCGTGCTCTGGCCCGGCACCGGCAGGTGCAGGAACATGCTGGCGTGGTCGTAGATGCGGCGCTTGACCTGATAGGCGTTGACGACAATGCTCGGCAGGCTGGCGATGAGCGCCACGGACTGGCGCATCAGGTTCTCAAGGTTCAGCGATTCGGGGTCGTCGTCATACGAATACAGCGCCAGCACGCTGCGCGCCATCTTGTTCATAATGTTGGGCGACGGAGCCTTCATGATCATGTCCTCGACGAAGCCCGCGGGCAGAGCGCGGTAGCTCTCGAGCGTGTCCATGAAGTGGCTCAGCTGCTGTTTCGTCGGCAGCTGAGCGAACAGCAGCAGCCAGATGACCTCTTCGAACATGAACCGGTCCTCGGTGAACGCCGCGTCGATGATGCGCTCGACGTCGATGCCGCGGTAAATGAGCTTGCCGTCCTCGGGCGTGTACACACCGTCGACCATTTTGTAGCCGACGACGTCGCACACGTTCGTCAGGCCGGCCAGCACGCCGGTACCGTCGGGATTGCGCAGGCCGCGCTTGACGCCCAGCCGCTCGGACACTTCCGGATCGATGAAGTTATTTTTGACGTATTCCTCGCATAAGTATGCGATGGAAGATGCGTTTTTCCGATCCATTCTAAACTCCCCCTTCAAATCCTGGTTTTTGCACCCCTCTTCGCGCCCGCCCCAATGCGGGCGTCCATGTGCATTCTTTCATTCTACATGATTGTGCGTAGAAATACAAGAACACTTGTGCGCAAAAGCCGGACATGCTCAAAAAAACGGAGGTCCTGATCCATGAAACGACTGCTGCCGCTGATGGCGCTGTTTCTCGCGCTGACATTCCTCATTCCCGTCGTCACGCTGCTTCTCACCGCTCCCGGCGGAGAGGCCGCTTCGTCCGCTTCCTCTCCGCCGGCGGACGCGGCTTCGTCCGGCAGCTCCTCCGCCGCGCAGACGGTGGAACTTGAGCCGTTTCTGATCCTCGACGAGATGAAAAACGAAGTGACGGCGGTCTCCGCGCGCGACTACGTGCTGGGCGCGGTGGCGGCGGAGCTGCCGATGACGTACGGCGACGAGGCGCTGAAGGCGCAGGCGGTGGAGGCATACAGCTATGCGTGCGCGATGCGCAGCCTCGCCGACGGCAGCGACGCGAGCTTGCAGGGCGCGCATTTCCGCGCGAACCCGTCGCAGCGGCTGGGCTACGTGACGGACGCGATGATGCAGGTGATGTGGGACGATGCGTACAGTGAGAACCGCGCGCGCCTGTGCGCTCTGGTGGACGAGGTGCTGGGCGAGGTGCTGACGTATGACGGCGCGCCGGCCCTGGCGTGCTACCACGCGGTGAGCTGCGGGCGCACGGAGGCGGCCGAAAACGTCTGGGGACAAGCGGTGCCGTATCTTGTGAGCGTCGACTCCGTGCTGGATACGACGAGCCCGGATTACGCGCAGTCCATCACATTCACGCCGACAGAGTTTTCCGACCTGCTGAAGATCAACGGCACAGGTGTTGAGACGAGCGGCGACGCGGCCGGGTGGATCGGAGAGACGGTCCTCACAGACGCGGGGTATGTGGCGGACATCGAGATCTGCGGCACGTCCGTCGCGGGCACGGCGGTGCGCTCGGCGCTGTCGCTGCGCAGCGCGGCGTTCACGATCACCTACTCGGACGCGGACGGACTGTTCACCGTGACGACGCGCGGCTACGGCCACGGCGTGGGGCTGAGCCAGTACGGCGCGAACGCGATGGCCGCCGCCGGAAGCGATTACCGCGAAATTTTAGCGCATTACTATCCGGGGACGACGCTTGAGACGATGCAGTGAGAAACGGACGGGCGGGCCGCACACAGCGGCCCGCCCGGTTTGTCATTTTTCTTCGTCCCGCGCCAGATACCGCACCGGCACGGACTTTGTCAGCCACACGCCGTTGACGGACAGGTAAAACGGGAAGCCGTCGTCGTGCATCCGGCGCGCAAGCACGCGGAAGATCACCGGCCTGCCGTGCCGACGCCCCACGGTGAGTGCCGTCTCCCGGTCGGGCGAGAGATGCACGTACAGCCGCGACTTCGGCAGCAGGCCTTTTTCCTCGATGGACGCCACGTACTTTTCGCCCGTGCCGTGCCACAGCACCTCCGGCGGCGTCTTCTGTTCCAGCTCCACGTCCACCGGGATGGAATGCCCCTGGTTCGCGCGGATCTTCGTCTTGTCGCTGTTGAAGGAATAGCGCCCCTTTTCGTCGAGCCGCACGATCTCCTCCAGCAGCTCGCGCGTCAGAAAATGCGTTTTGTTCACGCCGGCGATCAGCGCGTCCACATCCGCCCAGCCGTGGGCGTCGAGCGTCAGGCCCGCGACCTCCGGCCGGTGGCGCAGCAGCATACTGATATAGCGGCTCGTGCGGGTCATCTCCTGCGTCTGGCGCTCGCGCCGGGGCCCGGGACGGTTGATTTCACGATCCATAGACGCCTCACTGATTTTCGCGCAGGTGATGCTCGACGCGGCGGATGATGAGGTCGAGCGCGACAAGGTTCTTTCCGCCCTCGGGCACGATGACGTCCGCGAAGCGCTTCGACGGCTCGACAAACTGCTCATGCATCGGCTTGACGGTGGTGAGGTACTGCGCGATGACGCTCTCGAGCGAGCGGTCGCGGTGGCGCACATCGCGCAGGATGCGGCGCAAAATGCGCACGTCGGCGTCGGTGTCGACGAAGATCTTCACATCCATCAAATCGCGCAGCTTCGAGTCCGCGAAAATGAGGATGCCCTCCACGACGATGACGCCCGTCGGCGCGATGAGCAGCGTCTCCTTCGAGCGGTTGTAGATGGAAAAGTCGTACACAGGGCACGCGACGGTCTCGCCCGCGCGCAGCGCGCGCAGATGCTCGGCCAGAAGGTCCGAGTCGAACGCGTCGGGGTGGTCGTAGTTGAGGCGGCTTCGCTCCTCCCGCGTCAGCTCGTCGTGCGCCTTGTAGTAATTGTCATAGCTGATGACGGTCATATCGTCGCCGAAGCGCTCTTTCAGGCGGCGCGTGAGCGTCGTCTTTCCTGAGCCGGTGCCGCCGGCAACGCCGATGATGATGCTGTTCACAGCGCCTTCCCTCCTTTTAATAGGCGATTTTGAAAACCGCCTTTTTCACGCGGTCGCAGCCCGCGGCGCGCACCGTCGGGCGGTGCGGCTCCTCGGTCAGGAACAGCGCGAAGCGCGTCTCACCCAGCACGACGGCGGCCGTTGTCTCGCCCTCGTAGAGTGCGCAGTCGGCCTCCTCGTCATAGGGCTTGTGCTCGCGCACCGGGCCGACCGTGACCTCGCAGATCTCGGTGCCCTCGATGTCCGTTTGCAGATCGAGATAGCGCGAGTGCGTCTCGAAATAGCGGCCCTCCGCCGGCAGCGTCTCGCACTCCATCACGTTGACGAACAGGTTTTCGCCGTCGATGACAGTCTTGCCCAGGGGCAGCGTGCTGAGGCCGTTCTGCTTCAGCCAGTCGATGAGCGTATCGAGATTCGGCAGCATGCCGCGGTACTCCTCCAGATTTTCCAGCGTATCGTAGATCATACAGATTCGCCTCCTTCCCTTTTATTATAACAGATTCGGACAAAAAAGAAACACGCCGCGCCGAAAATCGGCGTGGCGTGCGGGGTGCGGAATTTACTTGATCTCGGGCAGCGTGGCAGCGGCGGCGGACTGGCCGACGCGGCGGGTCTTCTCGTCCGGGGCCTCCGGGCGGAACGCGAGCTCGGGATACTCCTCGTCCATGACGCGGGAGGCCGTCTCGAGGATGATGTCGCCGCCCTTGCCGGACATGACGCGGCCCATCATCTGGACGTGGCGGATGTTGTAGAACATCGCGTACAGGGCCATCGTGTGCGCGAGGTAGACGCCGATGGACTCGTACACCTTGACGGCGCGCCCGTCGCCCTCGGCCATCAGGGCCTGCACTTCCTTCAGCTTCTCGGCCGGGGACGCGCCTTTCAGCTCGATGCCAGCGCGCGGCGCCAGCTTGATGACGCCGTCCTGGCTGAAGTACTTGACGCCGCAGCCGATGTCGCCGGACCACTCGTCCTCCATTGCGTCCGGCTGGCCGTCGACGGGCGCGAACGCCAGCTCGTTGAGCCAGCCGCAGATGTTGCCGTCGAGGTCGACGTAGCCGACGGCCTCGCTGGTGCCCATCGCGATGCCCATGATGCCGTTCTCTCCGAGGCCCATCGCGCCCGCCAGCGCGGAGACGTCGCCGTCGTTCGCCACGACGACCGGGATGTGGTACCCGAGCTGGTTCGACAGCTGCTCGCCCGCGCGCAGATAGATGTTCTTGACCTTCTTGTCGAAGTCCTCGTCGCTGACCTTCAAAAAGAGCGACGCGACCATGCACTTGTTGTCGATGTACACGCCCGCGCTGGACACGCCGATGCCCTCGACGCGGCCGCCGTGCTCCATGATCTTCGCCGCCGCGGTGGACAGCGCCGCCATGATGCCCTCGA
>CALXIU010000032.1 GCA_944388415.1 uncultured Ruthenibacterium sp.
GGATGATCCAGGACAGTGCCAGGAAAATCTTTGACGCAGTCCTGGTCTGGAAACTGGACCGCTTTGCCCGCAACCGTTACGATGCAGTCTACTACAAACGTCAGCTTGAAAAGAACGGCGTCCATCTTGTCTCGGTCATGGAACCGATCTCGGACGGTCCTGAGGGCATCATGATCGAAAGTCTGCTCATTGGCATGGCCGAATATTATTCAGCGGAGCTGGCCATCAAGGTGGCCCGCGGCGAACGGGAAAACGCTCTTAAGTGCAAGTACAACGGTGGGGTAGTGCCGCTGGGCTATGTCATCGGCAAAGAGGACCGGCTCTGCCACATCGACCCCGAGACGGCCCCCATCGTGCAGGAGATCTTCACCCGCTCCGCCGATGGTGAACCCGCCGAAAAGATAGCGGCCTCCCTGAACGAACGCGGCTTGCGCACCCGCACCGGGAAACCCTTCGTCAAAAACAACTTCTTCCAAATCTTCAAGAACCGCCGCTACATTGGAGAGTACAGCTACAAGGACATCGTGATCCCCGGCGGTGTGCCCGCCATTGTGGACAAGGATTTGTTTGACCGGGTGCAGAAACGCTTCGCCAAGAACAAGATTGCCCATGGCCGCCCGGCCAAAGATGAGGTCAACTACCTCCTGACCACCAAATTGTTCTGCGGCAAATGTGGCACCCTGATGGGCGGCGAGAGCGGCACCAGCCACATGGGCACCACCTATCATTACTACAAATGCGGCAAGGCCAAACGCAAGGGACAGGCACATTGTAACCTGAAGGCCATCCGCAAAGATCCTTTGGAGCGCTTTGTGGTGGAAACGGCGGTCAAACTGGTTTTGAACGATCCGGTCATTGAACACCTGATTGATTTGATTCTGGAAGCCCAGAGCCAGGAAAACACCCGCCTCCCGGTTCTGAAAGAGCAGCTCCGGGACACAGAAAAGCGCCTGTCCAACCTGCTGGAGGCCATTGAGCAGGGAATCCTGACGCCCAAAACTAAGCAGCGCCTGAACGAGCTAGAAACCCGCCGGGACGCCCTCAAGGCCAGCATCCTGGAAGAAGAACTGCAGAGGCCGACTCTGAGCCGGGAACAGATCCTGTTCTGGATTGAGCGGTTCCGGGAGGGAGATGCAAACAGCCCTATGTACCAGCGGCAGATCATCGACAACTTCGTCAACTCGGCCTATGTCTTTGAGGACCGTGTTGTGCTGAATTTCAACTTTAAAGAGAACGACAAGACCGTCCCCCTTCGTGAGGTTTTGGGTTCGAGCGCTGATGGGAATGGCCCACCATTTTCAGACGCTGCATCGATGTTTTCGGTGCAGCGTTTTTTGCGTTGCTAATGGTTTGCTAATTTTTTGCTAATGGCGGAAAATTCACGCATCTGGCGCAACGGGTGCAAGCAGCGCATTCAGGAGCATATTTTGCAGGTCCGGCCGCTCGCGGATCGCCGCGCCGAGGAGCTCAGACAGCACATTTCCCCCGGAGGGTGCAGACATTTGTCCATGAGACCCCTGCGCGTAAAAATCGCTCTCCACGCGCCTTGTCAGCGCAAGCCGGTTTTTCTCCTGAACGTGTGCATACGTCTCCATCAGCTTGCGCGCTCTGTAATCAATGAACGTCTTCAGAAATTCTCCCACGGTCACTTGGTCCGGGACAATAAAGGTTCCGTTCTTTTGTTCCAGCTCGACAGACAGCTTTCTCTTCTGCACCTCGTCACGAGTCGCGAATTGTTCCCACTTTTGTTTGTTCTTTCCGTTTTTATCGGTATATGCGTACACAACGGCGTAACCGCCGCATCGTTTCGCAAATGCTTAAACGTTCCTCTCGCATGATTTCTACTACTGGTTGCTTAAATTCCGGCGTGTATCTCTTGTTTGGTATTCCTTTTGGCATAATAATACCCCCCACTTGCTATTCAGTTTATCATACTGTCTAACAAATGAGGGGCAGTTCATTTCCTACATCAGAGGGCTTTTTGTCTATTGTCCGTTTTTATTGGTTCGGTTCACTGAAGAGAAAGGTATCTTGCTGCAAACAATGGAACGGTCATGCAAAACATCTTCCTCCCAAAAACTTTTCACAGCAGCTTGCGGTCGAGCGCGGCGATCTCACAGTGCTTCTTGTCGGCGCACGATGTCAGATCTCACGCTCAGGAAGCGCCGTCCGCAAGACTTGATTATTTTTGAGTTGTGCGTTTTCTGATCGAGAACAGGACGCCTGCGGCGAGAGCAAGCCAAACGAGCGCCGCCGCTGCCAACCCGACAGGATTGGCTGAGTCACCGGTTTGCACCGCTCGGACACCGCTGCCCGAACTGCTTTCTCCGGGTGCGGCATTCGAAGCGGAGCTGCTCGCTGAAGGGGCGGCCGCAGAACCGGAACTGCCGCCCGAAGAACTTCCGCTCTGTGAACTGCCGGAGGAACTGCTGCTTGAGGACGAAT
Organism: uncultured Ruthenibacterium sp.; assembly: GCA_944388415.1. Taxonomy (GTDB): domain Bacteria; phylum Bacillota; class Clostridia; order Oscillospirales; family Ruminococcaceae; genus Ruthenibacterium. The sequence goes on from CALXIU010000032.1 coordinate 2,446, forward strand.
CGGAACCGGCGGGCGTCAGCGCGGCGATGGCCGCTTCGATGGCGCTTGCCATCGCGTCGACCTCTGCCTGACGCGTCGCCCGGTACCCGCGCACAACATCTCCGACAGCGGACTCGACCGCCGCGAAATTGCTGTATTCGGATGCGTCCAGCGCCTGGGCCTTGCGGATTGCCGCATCCACCGCCGTGTAGTCGGCGTCCGTGCGCTGCGCGAGGAGATCGGCCAGAACCGCCTGAACATCCGTCCCGTAGTACGTTCCGATGGCATCCACGAAATATTCCGGCGCATAGTTCGGCTTGTGCTCGAAGTGGAACCCGACGTATGCGTTGGAATCGGCCATCAGCTGCAGGTTTGTGAATCCGGCGGCGGTGAGCGGAACAAACAGATACCCGTCAAAGTCCTGCGAGAATTTGAGAGAATGCCAGTCGGACGTAAAGCCGATCGTATTGGTCACGTCATTTCCGTTCAGATCGATGCCCCATTCTCACGCACCGCGACGCGGCGGGCCACTGCATCCAGGCCGTCGGCCACGGCGACCTTCTCTGCGACGAGAACGGCCGCTGGTGGATGGTGTGCCTCGGGATCCGTCCGCTGCCGGGGCTGCTGCTGCACCCGCTCGGGCGCGAGACGTTCCTTGCGCCCGTCGAGTGGGACGAGGAGGGCTGGCCGGTCGTGAACGGCGGTGCGACGCTGGAATTTGCAATGGAAGCGCCGCTGCCCGCGCGGGAGCCGGACGGCGCCGATCCCCTGCCGGAGTGGCGCAGTGTGCGCGGCATGCCGGACGCCGTGTGGAACGGGGGCGAGCTCTGCCTCGGCGCGGGCGCGCCCATCGCGTCCGACGACGGCGTTCCGGGCCTGCTCGTGACGCCGCAGCGCGAGTTTTTCACCGTTTTTTCGGCGCGTGTGGAAACTCCGCGCGCCGAGGGCGCGCGCTGCGGGGTGACGGCGTTTGTCAGCGGCGACTACCAGTACGCGCTGGCGCTCGTGCGGCGTGCCGGGGGCTGCGTGTGGCAGCTGCGCCGCCGCGTGCACGACCTTGAGACCGTCGCCGAAGGCCCTGTCGCGGACGGCGCGCACACGCTTGAGATCCGCGCGGATGAGACGTCGTACCGCTTTTTCGTCCGCTGCGGGGACAGCTGCACCGAAGCCGGGAGCGGCTCGGCGGCGGGCCTGTGCACGGAGGGCACGCGGTACATGTCGTTCACCGGCGTGATGCTGGGCGTGTTCGCCGAGGGCGACACGGGCCGTTTTTCCGAAATCGACATGCGGGACGTCCCGCGGAAGGAGACGCTATGAATCCTCTTGCTTTTCGGCAGATCCACCTTGATTTTCACACCAGCGAACAGATCGCCGGCGTGGCGGACGAATTCGACGCACGCGGGTTTGCCGAGACCCTGCGCGCGGCGCACGTCAACTCCGTCACGCTGTTCGCGCGCTGCCACCACGGCATGATCTATTACGATTCGAAGCGCGACCCGGAGCACGTGCACCCCGGCCTCGGTGGGAAGGACCTTCTGCGCATGCAGATCGACGCATGCCGCGCGGCGGGCATCCGCACGCCCGTTTACACGTCCGTCCAGTGGGACGCGTATTCGGCGAAAACGCACCCCGAGTGGGTGAGCCGCGACGCCGAGGGGCGCGCCGTCGGCGAGGGCTTCGGCAAGGTGCAGAGGCCGTTCGAGGCGGGGTTTTACTCCACGATGTGCCTCAACACGCCGTACCGCGATTTCCTGCGCGGCCACATCGAGGAGATCCTCGACACGTTCGACCCGGTGGACGGCCTCTTCCTCGACATCGTGAACCCGTCGACTGCTCCTGCCCGGCGTGCGTTGAAAAAATGCGCAGGCTGGGGCTCGACCCCGCCGCCCGCGCAATGCGTCATCGACGCCGTCACACGGATGCCGCCGCTGTCGTTCTTTGCGGTCCCGGTGGAGAGGAGGATATAAACATGTGTATCGAATCGACCCTGCTATACACCAACCCCGCCTCCGACTGGGAGACCCAGGCATTGCCCATTGGAAACGGCAGGCTGGGCGCTATGATTTTTGGCGGTGTCGCCACCGATCAGATCCAATTCAACGAAGAAACACTGTATACCGGCCGTCCCGGTGAAGCAGACGCACAGGCGCACAAAACGCTGCCGGCCATCCGCAGGCTTTTGTCTCAGAAGCAATACGCCCAGGCGCAGGAATTGGTCGACAACTCCTTCTTGGACAGTGCTGCCTACGGTACAGCGTCTGATTTTGGACTATACCAGAATTTTGGCACCATTCTGGTGACGTTGCACGACAGCGACGAGTCCGAATGTTATCGCCGGACTCTGGATATGAAAAATGGTGTCGCGCGTGTTTCCTACACCAGAGGCAGTGCTCAGTACGACCGTACCTATATCGCAAGCCATCCCGCTGATCTGATCGCCGTGCACTATGCCATTCACGACAGTGCAGCAGAGCTGAACGCCACAATATCCCATCATGAAATCCGCCGCCCGGTTCTATTTGAGCACGCTTTGGGAAAATGCCGACGGATCTCTCGTCACATGCCCTGCCTCCTCGCCCGAGAACTCCTATCTGCTGGAGGGTGTCAAACTGAATGTCTGCGACGGAACAGAAATGGACACCCGCATCATCGAAGAGCTGTTCACCAACTGCCTGCAGGCTGCCGGTATCTTGGGGATCGAGGACGGTTTTACCTCCGCGGTCCGGCAGGCCCTGGAAAAGCTCCCTTCTCCCCGGATCGGGCAAGGGGAACTCATCCAGAAATGGTCCCAGGATTTTGAGCAGGCGGAGCCCGGCCATCGCCATCTTTCCTTTGTGTACGGCCTGCATCCCGCCCAGCTGATCACCCCCGAAACCCATCCGGCTCTGGCCAAGGCCTGCGCAAACACCGTCCTTGCCCGGGGTGAAAGCGAAGTGGGCTGGAGCATCGCCTGGCGCATTCCCATATGGGCCAGACTGAAAGACTCCTGCCGCGCCTATCAAAATCTTCGCACCCTCGTCACAAAGCGCATGGCCGACAACCCTTTCTGTGTGGAAGCGCCCTTCCAGATGGACGGCAACGCCGGACTGACCGCTGGCATGGCGGAAATGCTCCTGCAAAGCTTCTTCGACGGCACTTTGCTGCTTCTTCCTGCCCTGCCCCGGGAATGGGACTCCGGCTCTGTCACCGGCCTGCGCGCCCGCGGCGGGTTCACTGTGGATCTGTACTGGGAAAAGCATACACTGATCCGGGCTGTCGTTCACGGCGTTCCCGGCACCCAAGGCAGCGCTGTTTACCAACAAACGCAACAGTTTTTTAAGATTCCCTCGCCGGGATCCATCGAGCTTTTCGCTTGCAATTGAGCGGCTAAAGATTGCGTTTCTGACGGCTCTCCAGTAGGCCGGACGGGGATTCGCCCTCTGATGGCCCCGCCACGCAGGGACGCCCAACTTCAAAATTCTGTGGTTCCTTCTTGATGGAACACAAAAAGAAAAAAGCCCCGGAAACCCGGGGCTGAAGAGGAAGGTATCTTACTGCAAGCAAACGTCTTTCTCCCAAAATTTTTTACAGCAGCTTGCGATAGAGCGCGGCGATCTCCTCGACGGACGTGTCGCGGGGGTTGCCCGGGCGGCAGGCGTCGGCGAAGGCGGACTCGGACAGGAACTGCACGTCCTCGTCCTTGACGATGGCCTTCAGGTCGGCGGGGATGCCCACGTCGGCGGAGAGCTTCTTCACGGCCTCGCACGCGGCGGCGCGGTACTCGTCCTGCGTCATCGCGTCGACGCCCTCGACGCCCATTGCGCGCGCGATCTCACGGTACTTCTCGCCGGTGCACGGCGCGTTGTACTCCATGACGGTCGGCAGCAAAATGGCGTTCGCGACGCCGTGCGGCGTGTCGTACACGGCGCCCAGCGAGTGCGCCATCGAGTGCACGATGCCCAGGCCCACGTTCGAGAAGCCCTGGCCGGCGATGTACTGCGCCAGCGCCATGCCCTCGCGGCCCTCGGCCTCGCCGGCGACGGACGCGCGCAGGTACTTCGCGATCAGGCGGATGGCCTCGAGGTGGAACATGTCCGTCATCTCCCACGCGCCCTTCGTGATGTAGCCCTCGATGGCGTGCGTCAGCGCGTCCATGCCCGTCGCGGCCGTCAGGCCCTTCGGCATTGTGGCCATCATGTCGGGATCGACGACGGCGACCTCGGGGATGTCGTGCGTGTCGACGCAGACGAACTTACGCTTTTTCTCGACGTCGGTGATGACGTAGTTGATCGTGACCTCGGCGGCGGTGCCGGCCGTCGTCGGGACGGCGATCGTGAACACCGCGTGGTTCTTCGTGGGCGCGACGCCCTCAAGGCTGCGCACGTCGGCGAACTCCGGGTTCTCGATGATGATGCCCACGGCCTTCGCCGTGTCCATCGACGAGCCGCCGCCGATGGCGACGATGCAGTCAGCGCCGCTGGCCTTGAACGCCGCGACGCCCGACTGGACGTTCGCGATCGTGGGATTGGCCTTGATGTCGGAGTAGATCTCATACGCGAAGTTCGCCGCGTCGAGCAGGTCGGTGACCTTCTTCGTGACGCCGAACTTGATGAGGTCGGGGTCGGAGCAGACGAAGGCCTTCTTGTAGCCGCGGCCCGTCAGCTCGGGGACGATGTTCTCGATCGCGCCCTTGCCGTGATACGAAATGGTGTTCAGAACGATACGGTTTGCCATGATACAACAGCTCCTTTACTTCTGCGCGCGGGCGGGACGCCCGCGTGTATGCTTTTATCTTACACTCTTTTGCAAGCGGTTTCCAGCGGATCGCGAAAAATCAGTCGAGGAAGTTCTCGTTCAGCGTCACGCCGAATTCCTTGGCGATGGCGCGCAGGTTGTCGTCGGAGATGGTCTGGCGGATGTTGCCCTGACCGGCCGACAGCGCCAGCACGCAGATCTGGGCGGCCTTCTCGATGGTGTGCATCAGACCGAACGTGATGTCGAAGTCCGGGCCGGAGCAGAACAGGCCGTGGTGCGCCCATACAGCCGCGTCGTACTCCTTCATCAGCTCGCTGGTCGCCAGAGCGATGTCCGCGCCGCCCGGCACCATCCAGGGCACGACGCCCACGCCGCCCGGGAACACGACCGGGCACTCGGTGGCGGACTTCCACAGCGCGCGGGTGAAGTCGCGCGCCGTCAGCGGCAGCACGTACGTCAGTGCGATGACGTTCGCCGGGTGCGCGTGGTAGATGACGCGGCACTCGCCGTTCGTGGCCGCGACGCGCACGGAGTGGTTCATGAAGTGGCTGGGGAACTCGCTGGTCGGCTTCGCGCCGCCCTCAAGGCCCCAGACGATGCGCCACGCGTCGCCCTTGTCGTTGATCTCGACGATGCCGATGGAGTGCTCGGGGTCGGGCTCCACGTTGCGGAAGTACTTGCCCGAACCGGTGGTGAGGAAGTACTCGCCCGCGAGGTTCGCGCCCGTGACGCCCATGTTCACCCACTCGCCCGGCTCGCGGAAGAACGGGCGGCACTCCTCGACCTCCTCGGCCTTCATGCGGTACGTCAGGTTGCCGCCGTTGCGCTCGTGCCAGCCCTGATCCCAGCCGTCGGTGCACATGCGAATATACTTTTTGACAATTTCAACATCAAGAATACCCATAGTAATATACCTCCTGTTTTTTGTTGACGGGTTTGGTCAGCGGCAGACGATCTCCACCGGGACGTTCAGGATCTTGGCCACCTTGAGGATGGTGTCGGTGTGGCGGCCGACGGCGGCTGCCATGTGGTGCGTGGGGCCGGCCTCGCTCCAGCGGTTGCAGAACTCACGCGCGCCGATGGAGAAGCGCATGCGCATGTTCGTGTCGCCGAACGTGAAGATGGGACCCTCCTCGTTGACGCCCTCCGCGACGACGAACTTGAAGTTGCCGTCCTTGTCCTGCGTGATGGCGAGGTACGTGATGGGGCCGACGGGCGGGTAGAACTGCGTCAGATAGCCGCCGCCGGTCTTGCCGTGGAACACCGGGACGATCTTCATCGTGGGTTTGCGCGCCGTGGAGATGTCCGCGTCGCCGCTGCCCGAGTGGCCGATGATGCAAATGTCCTTGTCGAAGTCGATGGAGTACATCTCGGACAGCTGGCCGGTGCCGGCGATGGTCTTGAGGATGCTCATGGCCATGGCCACCTTGATGTCGCCCTCGACGGCGCACGCGGTGCCCTGCTTGATGAGCATGGAGAACGCGGGGATCAGCATGCTGTCCAGCACGCCCGCCTGCCCCTTGGCGAAGCCGTCGTAGTGGCTGGCGACGAGGGCCAGCTGCTCGTCGCGGGCCCACTGTTCAAAGGCGACGACGTATTTCGCCATCTCCCACACGGTCTCGACCGTGGCGCCGCCCTCAACGTCGAACGTGTCGAGGATGTCCTGCGCCTTGGCGCGGATGGCCGCCTCGTCGGTGACGTTGTCCGCGATGGCCCACATCTTCTCCCAGTCGAACTGCTTGGTGTAAAGGCCCATGCGGTTGTAGAGGTTCGTCTCATCGATGTACAGGTCCATCATGCCGGGGTACGGGCGGCCGATCTGCGCGATGTTCGTGCGGCGGAAGCGGCGGCGCACCTGCGCGGCGCGGCACCACGCCTCCAGCTCGGCGCGGACGGTCTCGTCGCCGCCCTCGACCACGCCGGTGATGACCGCGTGGCGCTTGCCCGCGCGCTCCAGATCGGCCACCATCTCGCCCACCGCGCCGCAGGCGTACAGCTCGCCCAGCCACGTGGGGATGTCGGTGTTCGCGTAGTCCGGCGCGCGCTTTTTCTGCACGTTCACCAGCACCACCGGCACGTCCAGATCGCGCACGGCGGGCAGCAGGTTGTAGCTGGTGGCGTACGTGAGCAGCTGCAAAATCACGAGGTCGACGTCGGCGGCGCGGAACTTGTCGCCCGCGTCCATCGCGGCCTCCTTCGTGGTGACGAGGCCGCCGTCCACGAGCTCGACGGTGTCGGGCAGCGTCCCCTTGAAGGCGGCGTACTGCGCCTCAAACTCCGGCACGAGGCTGGGGAACTGGGGCAGATAGGCGCCGAGGGCGATGGAAAACACGCCCACCTTGGCTTTTGTCTCAACTAACATGGTCTTTCCTCCTTCGTTTACACAGGCTGAAATTCCCGGATGGGGAACGATTTGCGGATGGCCGCGCGCGCGGCGGCGAGGGAATCGAACTCGCCCGCGCGGATGAACTGGACGATCAGATTGCCGAGCGCCGTGCCCTCGGTGGGGCCCGCGCTGACGGGCAGGCCCGTGGCCTTCGCCGTCAGCGCGTTGAGGTAGCCGTCCTTCGAGCCGCCGCCGACAATGCACACGGCGGTGAACTGCCGACCCGTGATGCGGGCGAGCTGCGCGACGGCCTCGGCGTAGCAGCCGGCGAGCGAGTTGTAGATGCACGCCATCACCTCGCCCACCGTCTCGGGGACGGGGCTGCCGCTGTCGGCGCACGCGGCCTCGATCTCGCCGATCATGCTCTCGGGGGCGAGGAAGCGCGGGTCGTTCGCGTCGACGCGGCCTGTAAAGGCTTCGCACTTGCGCGCCTCCGTCTCCAGCTCGCCGTAGCTCCATTGCTTTTCGGCGGCGGTGCGCTGCTGCTTTCCTGCGATGTAGGCGACGCCGTTCAGCTCGCGCCGCACGGACTGGATCATCCACAGACCCATGATGTTTTTCAAGTACCGGAAGCGGTACTCGTAGCCGCCCTCGTTCGTGAAATTCGCCTCGCGGCTCTCGTCCGTGAGGATGGGCGCGGGGTTCTCGACGCCGAGCAGGCTCCACGTGCCGCTCGAGAGCGTGACGGAGCTGTCGTCGCGCGCGGGGACCGCGAGGAACGCCGAAGCCGTGTCGTGCGTCGCGGGCAGGACGACCTCGCAGTCGAAGCCGACTGCCGCCTGGATCTCCGGCGTGAAATGGCCGACGCTCGTGCCGGGCATGTGCAGCTCGCCGAAGATGCGGCGCGGCAGGCCGAGCGCGGCGATGAGCTCGTCGTCCCACGTCTTCGCCTTGGCGTTGACGAGCGCGGTGGACGTGGCGTTCGTGTACTCGGCCACCATGTTCCCGGTGAGCAGGTAGTGGAAGTACTCGGGGATCATCAGCATCCGCGCGGCCTGTTCGAGCTGCTCCGGATGCTCTTGTTTCAGCGCGGCCAGCTGGTACGCCGTGTTGAACGGCTGGTACTGGATGCCCGCGCGGGCGTAGTGATCCGCGAACGAGAGCGTGCCGTTTGCCTCGAGCGCGTCGCGCACGCCCTCGGTGCGCGCGTCGCGGTAGGCCACGGCGTCGCCGATCATGGCGCCCGCCCCGTCCACGAGGACGAAGTCGACCGCCCACGTGTCGATGCCCATCGTCGTGGGGATCTTGCCCGCCGACTTGCACGCGCGCAGGCCCTCGAGGATGCTCGTCCACAGAAGCTGCGTGTCCCAGCAGTCGTGGCCGCCGCTCGTCTTCTGCACGTTGTCGAAACGGTAGACCTCCTCGAGCACGATGCACCCGTCTTCCACATGGCCGAGGATGTGCCGTCCGCTGGACGCGCCGATGTCCACGGCGAGATGATATTGCATATGCGCTCCTCCCTTTCCGGTGTTTTTTCTTTGCAGTTTCATTATACGTCCGCCGGGGATAAAAAATAAGGACGTGATTTTCAGAAAAATCACGTCCTTATTTAACAAAAAGATGAGCTTTTCACGCTCTGCCCAAACGCTTGCGAAATTCTTTGGGCGTAATGCCGAATTGTTCGCGGTACACGCGGTAGAAGTAGCTGGTGTTGTCGTAGCCGACCATCGCGATGATCTCCTGCACGGACAGTTTTGTGTCGCGCAAAAGGCGCTGGGCGCGGTCGAGCCGCTTTTGCAGCAGGAGTTCCTTGAACGTGCTGCCGGTGGCGCGGTGCACCTCGCGGCTGAGGTACGCGGCCGACACACCGAAGTGCGCGGCGACGGCGGCGAGGCTGGCGTCGCGGGAGTTCTCCTCGATCTCGCGCAGCGCGGCCAGCACGAGCGGACTGCCCGCCTCGTCCCCGCGCGAGAGCGTCTCGGGGTGGTTGAGGATCTGCAAAAACAGAAGCCCCATGCTGACCTGATTCGTCTTGCGGGCGTTCGGCTCGCGGCGCAGAAGGCTCCAGATCATGCTCTCGACGACGTTCTGCACGGGCAGCAGCTCCGCCGCGCGGCAGTGCAGAAAGCCGACGTCGCCCTGCAAGGTGCCGAGCAGAAAGCGCGCGAGCACGTTCTCGGTGCCGATCATCTCGAACGCGTAGTCGAAAAACTGCGGCAGGACGATGAAGTTCACGGCGACGTCGCCCGCCTCGGCGCGGCGGATGGCGTGGCTTGCACGCATGCCGAGGAACAGCAGCTCGCCCGAGCGCACGGTGACGGGCGCGCCGCCGTCGACGACGTGCGTGACGCTGCCCGAGCACACGTACATGATCTCCACATAGTTGTGGCTGTGGCGCGGGAAT
>CALXIU010000033.1 GCA_944388415.1 uncultured Ruthenibacterium sp.
GTCAGATTTTTGCCTTTTCGCCTTCTTCTCAAATCGTGCTTGACAAAATACTATGACAAGTGTAATATATAATTAAAATATGACAAATGTCACAGAAAAGGAGGGAGACGAATGGATGAGATTCGCCGTTTGCCGGATTCCGAACTTGCTGTGATGCAGGTGCTCTGGGATGCGGGGCGTCCTGTGACGCGCCCGGAGATCGACGCGGCGCTCGCGGAGACGAAGGACTGGACGGTCAGCACGATTGTGGCGCTGCTGATCCGGCTGGAAAAGAAGGGCTTCCTTTCGCATGAAAAGCAGGGCCGGGGCTATCTCTACCGCGCGATGATTTCGTGCGACGAATACCTCGCGGTGGAGAGCAGCGCGCTGCTCCGCTCCCTGTACCGCGGCAGCGCCCGCAACTTCCTTGCGGCGCTCCACCTCGGCGGGTCGCTGTCCGACCGCGACATCGACGAGTTGGAACGCTATCTGGAAGAGCTGAAGAGGGGGGGATGACATGACGCAGCTGTTTTTCTCCTTTGCACAGACCGGGCTTTGGGTGCTTCTGATTGCGATGATCCTCACGGCGCTGACGCCGCTGGTGCGCATCCGCTACCGGGCGCGGGCGCTGCGCTGGATCTGGCTTGCGCTCGCCGTTCGGCTCTTGCTTCCCGCAAACCTTCCGAATCTTTCGCCCGTCCGCCTCGAGGTGGAAGTTCCCGCGGCGCTGACGGAGATCGCCGTGAAAGCGCCGCAGGCGCTGGCGGACGTGACGGCCGGTGCGCCGGAGGCAACGCTTCCGGCGCAGGCGCAGACCAAAACGGAAGAGGGGACTTCGCTTTCTCCGGTGCATATCGCCGCGGGCGTATGGCTCGCGGGCGCGGCGTCGTTGCTGACGGCGGAGCTCGTCCGCTACGCGTTCTGGCGGCGGCGCGCGATGCGCTGGAACCGCCCGCTTCCCGGCGATGTTTCGCAAGAGGTCGCACGTGCGGCGAAAGCCGTCGGCCTTGCGCGCGCGCCGCGCGCCTTTGTCAACGAGGCGGTGAGCGTCCCGATGACGGCCGGGGCGCTTTATCCCGCGCTGCTGCTGCCGGCGTGGATTCTCGCCGAAGGAAAACGCGAACAGCTGCGCGCGGTGCTCCTGCACGAGTTGACACATTGCCGCCGGTGTGATACACTGTGCCGGTTCGCAGCGCTGCTCGCGCGCTGTGTGCACTGGTACAATCCTGGCGCATGGATCGTTGAGCGCCAGTTTGAGCGCGCCGCGGAACTCGCGTGCGACGAATCGGTCCTTGAGCTTCCGGTGTCTCACAGGGCGTATGCGGACGCGCTGATGACCGCCGTCCGGGCATCAGCCGGACGCCCGTCACTGACGACGTGCTTTGCGTCGGACAAGAAGTTTTTGCGCAGCCGCCTCGCCGCTGTGTTTTCCCGAGAGAGAAAACGCCGGGGCGCGGCGCTCGCCGCCATTGTCTGCGCGGCGGCTGTCTGCACGGCGCTTGTCGCCTGCTCGCCTGCCACGCCGCAGAGCGCGTCCGGGCAGCCCGCTTCCTCGTCGCCGGAGGCGTCTGGCAGTTCTTCCGGGAATCTGGAGGAGATCGCCACGTTCAACACTTCGCTGGACGGTGTCTATACGACAAGAAAAGTGTACGCTTATACACGGGTGGAAAATCCGAAAAACGGCGCAATGCTCGACAGCGAAGCGGGGACGTACGCCGAGATCCCCCTGCCGGAGCTGGAGGGGTGGATTGGCGTCCCGCTGTACGGCGGCGCGCTCGACGGCACGCGGAAGATCCGCTTGTGTACGGTCGCCGACAGCGGCGAAGCGATTTTCTACGCTTCGGACGACGGCGGAACGACGTACAGGGAAAAACGCGGCGAAGCGACGCTCCCGGACGGAAGCAAGGCACAGGCGGTCGAGATGCAGAACGTGACGGACGAGCTCTGCCTGCTGCTTGTCAAAGATCCGCAGGGGTGCTTCTGGCTGCTGCGCTGCGGGGCCGACGAAAACGGCCTGCCGGCGCTCGACGGCGCGCAGGCGCTCAGGACGCCGGTCGCGAAGGACGAGGGAGTCATTCGGATGTCGTTTGTCAACGAGGACGTCGGCTATCTTGTCGACAAAGGCGATGTGAGCGACGGGCGCGCGTTGCCGCGCGTCTGGCGCACGACCGACGGCGGCGCGGCGTGGTCGCAGCTCGATTTTTCCGATGTGCTTGCCGACTGCCCGTTCGATGGATATTACGCCTGCTGCATTTTTACGGTCGGAAACCGCACGGAGGTGCGCTGCTTCACCACGCCCGACGCGACGACCATCGAGTGGATCGCGCTTGTCTCGTCCAACTTCGGCCAGACGTGGGACTGGTATCCGCGCGTGCCCAACGAGGGGACAGACTTTGTGATCGAGGAGGACAAGGCTGCGGGGCTTGAGAAAATCCTGCTGAGGATTTATCCCGAAGACGACGGCGGGGAAGAGTACGCGCGCATCCGGGAGTTCATCGAGACGGACGGCCAACCTGAAAACCTGTATTTTCGCTTTTGAACAGGAGACAGCATGAAACTGATCTTGAGGGATTTTGATCTCGGCCAAATTGAACGATCCGGCCAGTGCTTTCGCTGGCAGCCTATGGGCGGAGGGGGCTACGGCATCCCCGCCTTTGGGCGTTTCCTCACCGTTTCGCAAACGGGCGACGAGTTCGAGTTTTCGTGCGGCGAGGAAGAGTTCCGCGAAATCTGGTTCGATTACTTCGACCTCGGCACGGACTACGGAAAAATCAAGGTGCGCGCCGCGAAGCGCGACAAATATCTTCAGGCGGCCATCGCGCACGGCGCGGGGCTGCGCATCCTGCGGCAGGACGTGTGGGAGACGATCGTCACGTTCATCCTCTCGCAGAACAGCAACATCCCGCGCATACGCAAGAACGTCGCCGACCTCTGCGCGCTGTTCGGCGGCGCGTTCCCCACGCAGGCACAGCTCGCGTCGCTCGGCGAGCAGACGCTCCGCTCGCTCGGCGTCGGCTACCGCGCGCCATATCTGACCGCCGCCGCGGCATATTTTGCGCCGGAGGTCTGTGAGGCGCTGCGCTCGATGCCATACGCAGAGGCGCACGCCTATCTGTGCGGCTGCAAGGGCGTCGGCGTCAAAGTGGCGGACTGCGTCTGCCTGTTCGCGCTGCATCACACGGGCGCGTTTCCCGTCGATACACATGTCAAAAGCATCCTTGCGCAGCATTATCCGGACGGCTTTCCGCTTCAAAAATATAAAAACTGCGCCGGGATCCTGCAGCAATATCTGTTTTTTTATGATATAATGAAGTAGCCCTACAGAAATCGACACGGATTAAAAAAAAAAAACTGTAAAATACTG
>CALXIU010000034.1 GCA_944388415.1 uncultured Ruthenibacterium sp.
CTGCGCGTTTCGCCCCGCGTTGTCAAGGGGGGGGGGAACGCGAAAATTTTGCCGCTTTGCGAAAAAAACAGGCCGTCCCGGAGGACGGCCTGTTTACAAAACGGTTTACTCGGCGTATCCGCGCGCGACAATGACGTCCACGACGCTGTCGACATACTTCTCGCACGTCGCCTTGTCGGTGGCCTCGACCATGACGCGCACGACGGGCTCGGTGCCGCTCTCGCGCACCAGGATGCGGCCGTCGTCGCCGAGGGCTTTCGCGGCGGCCTCGACGGCGGCGCGCACCTCCGCGTCGTCCTGCGCGGCCTTCTTGTCGGTGACGCGCACGTTTTTCAGCACCTGCGGGTACATCTTCATTGGCTCGGCCAGCTCGGAGAGCTTCTTTTTCTTCTCCAGCATGACCTCCATCATCTTGATGGCCGTCAGGATGCCGTCGCCGGTGGTGGCGTACTTGCGGAAGATGATGTGGCCGGACTGCTCGCCGCCGAGGCGGTAACCGTTCGCCGACATGTTCTCGTAGACGTACTTGTCGCCGACCTTCGTCTTCTCGTACTCGATGCCCGCCTCGTCGAGCGCCTTGTACAGGCCGAAGTTCGACATGATGGTCGTGACCACCTTGTTGCCCACCAGCTTGCCGCGCTCCTTGAGGTAGCAGCCGTAGATATAAATGATGTGGTCGCCGTTGACCTCGTCGCCGTTCTCGTCGACGCACAGGCAGCGGTCGGCGTCGCCGTCAAACGCGAAGCCGACGTCGAGCTTCTCCTCGCGCACGAGCTTTTGCAGATTCTCGATGTGCGTGGAGCCGCAGTCGCGGTTGATGTTCAGGCCGTCCGGCTCGTTCGCGACGACGTACGTCTTCGCGCCCAGCGCGTCGAACACGCTCTTCGCGATCATCCACGAGCTGCCGTTCGCGCAGTCGAGGCCGACGCGCACGCCCTTGTACGAGCGCGTCGCCAGCGAGATCAGATACCCGATGTAGCGGTTGCGGCCCGCGGCGTAGTCGATCGTCTTGCCCAGCGCCTCGCGCGTCGCCAGCGGCACTTCGCCCGCCTCGCCGTCGAGGTACGCCTCCACCTTCTCGATCGTCCCCTCGTCCATCTTCTCGCCCGCGGAGTTGATCAGCTTGATGCCGTTGTCATAGTACGGGTTGTGGCTCGCGGAAATCATGATGCCGCAGTCGAAGTCGTCCGTGCGCGCGACGTACGAGACGCTCGGCGTCGTCGTGACATGCAGCAGGTACGCGTCCGCGCCCGACGCCGTCAGGCCCGCCGCCAGCGCGTACTCGAACATGTACGACGAACGGCGCGTGTCCTTGCCAATTACAACGCGGCATTTTTTGCCGTCTTTTGCCTGAGAGTAATACCAGCCGAGGTAACGGCCGATCTTGAACGCGTGCTCAACGGTCAGGCCGACGTTGGCCTCGCCGCGGAACCCGTCCGTTCCGAAATACTTTCCCATTTTGTCTGCCTCCTTGTATGTGCTGCGCGAAACGCGCCGCGCTTTTGTTTCAAGGTATGCCTCTACAAGGCTCAATTTTACACGATCATCTACTATTTTGCAACAAAAAGGTTATGAAATGCGCGTCAATCGTCCTGATCGAATGCCTCGAGGCCTTTCTTGGCCTCCGGGCGGGCGTCGCCGTGGCGCACGAAGAGCATCGTGACGAAGCTGGCGGCCACGAAGAGCGCGGCGTACGGGAACAGCGTGCGGTAGCCGACGTGGCCCATCAGGAAGCCGGAGACGACGGGCGTGATGATCTGCGCGGCCATCGAGACGGTGTAGTAGTAGCCGGTGTAGCGGCCGACGTCGCTGCCGCGCGACAGCTCGACGACCATGGGGTAGCTGTTGACGTTGATGAACGCCCAGCCCATGCCCGCGAGGACGAAGAACACGTAGAGCAGCGGCGTGACGCTGTGGAAGAACGACGCGGCGAAGAACGACGCGGCCAGCATCGCGACGCCGAGCAAAATCGTCTTTTTGCGGCCGATGCGCGCGGCGATGTAGCCGACGGGCAGATACGAGACGATGGCGGCGGCGGTGCAGACCATGAGGATCATCGAGAAGCTGCCGTTGAGCTCCTGCGTGGCGTAGCGCGAGAAGCCGGACGTGACGGCGTTGTAGCCCATGAACCACAGCGCGACGCTGGCGAGGATGAGAAGCAGGCTGCGCAGCTTCGCGCCGTCGAGCGCCGCGCCGCCCTGCGGCTCGTCGGGCTCAGGCTCCGGCTCGAGGCCCGCGCTCTCGGATTCCATCTGCGCGACGCACGCGGGCTCGTTGATCTTCCAGAACAGCAGCGCGACGCACACGGCCATGCACACGCCCAGCACGATGAAGATGGGCAGGTAGTTCGGGCGGTACGGCTCGCCCTCGCGCGCGGCGGGCAGCAGGAACTGCATCGCGGCCAGCATCAGCATGCCGCCCACGGCGCCCATCAGGTTGATGACGGCGTTGCCCTGGCTGCGCAGGGGTTTCGGCGTGACGTCCGGCATCAGCGCGACGGCGGGGCTGCGGTATGTGGCCATCGAGACGAGCACGAGACCGAGGCCGGCGAAGAACAGCACGAGGTTGTCCGACCGCTCGGCGACGGGCAGCAGGAACATGAACGCCAGCGCGCCGATGGTGCCGCCGAGGATGTACGGCATCCGGCGGCCGATGGCGGTGCGCGTGTTGTCGCTGAAGCGGCCGAACACCGGCAGCATGAACAGCGCGAGGATGTTGTCCAGCGCCATCACGGCGCCGGTGAGCGTGTCGTCGATGTGGAATGTGTATTTCAGGATCAGGGGGATGATGTTGTCGTACACCTGCCAGAACGCGCAGATGGACAGAAACGCGAGGCCGACGAAACAGGTGCGGCGGTAGTTGAGCTTCATGCGGATTCCTCCTTCTCGGTTCGGCCCGCTGCCGGGCCTCGCCTCCATTGTACCACACATCGCCGCCCCGCGCACCCACTTTTCGCCCCATCGGCAAAAAGCGGCCGGCGGGAGACCCGCCGGCTGCTTGTTTGTTTTTGAAAGAATCAGAGCGCGTTGGCCGCGTCGTAGGCGGTGCGGATGGCGTTGGAGATGTCGGCCGCGCGCTCGCCGCAGTCGCCGACGCGCGTGACGGGCACTCCCGCGGCCTCGATGGCCGACGCGTCGAACGCGGCGGGCTTCGCGCCAAGCGCCAGCACGACGTAGTCAGCGGGGATCGTGACGCTCTCGCCGGCCTCGTTCTCGCACACGACGCCGTGCGCGCCGATCTCGACGACCTTGTGCTTCACATACTGCTTGACGCCGTGGCGCTCGTAGCTCTCCATCAGCGTGGGCAGGATGGTCGTGCTCTCGCCGTTTGCGATCTTGTCGAGCATCTCGACGACGCTGACCTTGCAGCCCTGGCACGCGAGGTACTCGGCCATCTCGCAGCCGACCATGCCGCCGCCGATGACGGCGACCGTGCCGAAGACCTCCTGCTCGCCCGCGAGCACCTTCCACGCGTCGCAGACGTTGACGCCGTCGCGGCCCGGGATGTTCGGGGCGAAGTTGTTCGCACCGACGGCGACGATCACCGCGTCGGGCTTGACGGCGAGCACGTCGGCCGCCGTGGCCTCGCGGCCCATGCGCAGTTCGACGCCCGCGGTCCCGACCTGGCGGACGAGGTTCTCGATGGCGCGGCGCATCTCGCTCTTGCGCGGCGGGACGCTGGCGATGTTCAGCTGGCCGCCGAGGCGCGGCTCGCGCTCGAACAGCACGACCTTGTGACCCTTCGCGGCCGCGACGCGCGCGGCCTCCATGCCCGCGACGCCGCCGCCCACGACGGCGACCGTCTTCTTTGTTTCGGCGGGCGTGATCTTGCGCGTCAGCTCATAGCCGTTCTCGGCGTTCAGCACGCACGACAGGAAGCTGCGGTTCTGGATGCTGTCGGTGCAGCCCTTGTTGCACGAGATGCAGCGGCGGATGGCCTCGGGCCGGCCGTCGGCGAGCTTCGCCACCCAGTCGGGGTCGCACAGCAGCGGACGGCCCAGCGCGACGATGTCGGCGCGGCCGGACTCGACGATGCTCTCGGCCATCTCGGGCGTGATGATGCGGCCGACGCAGCTGACCGGGATGGACACGTTCGCCTTGACCTCGGCCGCGATGTCGACGAAAAAGCCGTACGGCTGCACGCCCATCGGCGGGATGGTGTCGGCCATGTTGCCCGTGTGGTTCGCCTGCGCGACGTGCAGCATCTGGACGCCCGCCTTCTCGAGCAGCTTCGCGAACTCGACGGCCTCGGCCTGCGGGATGCCGCCCTTGCCGCGCTCCGGCGTGATGACGGAGAACTTGTACTCAAGGCCCATGTCCGGCACCGCCTTGCGCAGCGCCTCGACGAGCATCAGCGCGAAGCGCGTGCGGTTCTCGAAGCTGCCGCCGAAGCGGTCGGTGCGGTGGTTCATCAGCGGGCTGCACAGGCAGCCGACGAGGCGGTCGCCGTGCACCTGCACGAAGTCGACGCCCGCGGCCTGCGCGCGCTTCGCGCACGCGCAGATCTTCTCGATGATGTCGTTCAGCGTCTCCTCCGTCACCTCGGTGACGAAGTACTGCATGTCGTGGTGCATCTTGCGGCGCACGCCGTCCATGTCCTTCTTCTGGAACAGCTCGATCAGCGCGTTGATGTCGTACTCCGGGTGGAAGATCTGAACGCCCAGCTTCGCGCCGTGCGCGTGCACGCTGTCGGCCAGCTTGGCAAAGCCCTCGACCTGGCCGTCGTGGAACAGGCGCGGCGTCGGCGAGAACGACGCGACGGGGCTGACGTCGCCCAGCACGATGTACGACACGCCGCCCTCGGCAAGGCGCGTGTAGAACGCGCGGCTCTGCTCCGTGATGCTGCCGTCGCGCCCCTCGTAGCCCGTCGTCAGAGGCGGGAACATGATGCGGTTTTTCAGTGTGATATTGCCAACCCGGATCGGCTCGAGAAGTTTCATGTCGTGCTCCTTTCGCTTGTGAAAACAATAACGTACCCTACCTTCATTATACGGCCGCGCCGCGGAAAGCACAGAGCATTTCTTGATGTATTTTGCACATTTCTTGATATTTGTCCGATTTTTTGCTACAATGTTTTCCAATAAGTGAGGAAAATTTTGTGAAAGGGGCGAGCGGATGAACGCCGAGTACCGTCTGACGCGGGAGACCGCGCCGGAGCGCGGCGCGCTGCGGCTGTTTGCCGACGCGTGCGAGACGCTGGTTCTGGTTCGGCAGGGCACGGGCGCGTGCCGCTGGGAGGGCGGCGGGGACGCCGTCGGGACGGAGTGCCTTGTGCTGCTGCACGCGGGGTGCGCGGCCGAGCTGCGCCGCACGGGCGCGCAGCCGCTGGAGATCTGGCGTCTGACGCTGACGCGGCGGCTGCTGCGGGAGCTGTCGGACGAGGGGACGGACCTTGCGGCGGCGCTTGACGCAGCGGCGCGCCCGTGCGCCGTCGTGCGGCTGTTCGCGCAGCGCGCGGCGCTGCTGCAAAGGCAGCTGCTCCTGCTGGAAAACGAGGACGCGGGCGGCGCGGGATTCGGCGGATCGGTGATGAAGCGGGCGCTTCTGGAACTGCTGCTGGTTGGCGCGCTGCGCGAGTGCGAGGCCGAGAAGTGGCGCACGTCGCTGACGGGGCGGCGCAGGCTGGCCGTCGAGGAGGTGTTCTCGTACATCGGCGCGCATCTGGCCGAGCCGCTGACGCTCCAGTCGCTGGCCGCGCGGTTTTACGTCAGCCCCGAGCATCTGGCGCGGCAGTTCAAGAAGCAGACGGGCCAGACCCTGCACCAGTACATTTTGCGCGCGCGGCTGGCGCAGTGCCGGTCGCTTCTGTGCGACGGCGTGCCGCTCGCGGCCATCTGGCCGCAGTGCGGGTTTTCCGGCTACAGCGTGATGCTGCGCGCGTTCAAGCGCCACTTCGGCGTCAGCCCGTCGGAGTACTACCGCCAGTGCCGCGGCCGCGCGCTGTCCGATGATGACTGACAGGCGGTGCGGCGACACAGCTCGATGAAGCGGCGCATGGCCTGCGTGAGGTATTTGTCGCGGTGCCAGACGAGAAGGCGGCGTCGCTCGAGCGGCGCGCCCGAGACGCGGCGCGTGCAGACGGAGCCGTCGCGGATGCTCGCGGCGGCCACCTGCTCGGGCAGGACGGCAGCGCCGAGGCCGCGCGCGACGGCCTGCAAGATGGCCTCCGTGCTGGCGCTCTCCCAGATGGGATCGAGCGTCAGGCCCTCGGCCTCGAGCGTCTGCTCCAGCAGCGTGCGGGCCGTGCTGCCCCGCTCGCGCACCAGCAGCGGCAGCCGCGCGAGCTCGCGCAGCGTCACGCGGTCGCGCGCCGCCAGCGGGTGCGACGCCGGCAGTACGAGGCACAGGCGGTCGGAGCCGATCACCTCGCTGTGCAGCTCGTCGGACGTCACGCCGCCCTCCAGCAGGCCGATGTCCAGCCGGTTCTCGGCGAGGCCCGCCGCGACGGCGTCGCCGTTCGCGACCGTGACGCGCACGTCGATGCGCGGGTTCTCCCGCGCAAACTGCTGCACGAGCGCCGGCAGCAGCGTGCCGCCCAGCGTGACCGTCGCGCCCACGCGCACAAGGCCCTGCTCATCGCGGTCGGACAGTTCCTCCTCCATCCGGTCGAACGCGTCCAGCACGTGCATCGCCCGCGCGTACAGCCGCTGGCCGCTGTCGGTGGGCGACATGCGGCGGCGGATGCGCTCGAACAGCCGCACGCCGTAGTGCTCCTCCAGCTCCTGCACGGCGCGCGTCACGGCGGGCTGCGTCAGATGCAGCGCGCTCGCCGCCGCCGTCACGCTCCGGGCGCGGTACACGTCGGTGAAGATGCGCAGATGGCGCAGCGTCATGACAGTTCTCCCCCCTTCGCGGCATATATATCAAATTTATTATGATTTTGATAAAATAATAGCATTTTACATATGACCTGACAAGCGCTATACTAAAGGTAACAAAAACGAAAGGGTGTTTTGCAGGATGGATCACGAGCATCAGGCACAGCCGATGAGCCGCGCCGCGAAACTGCGGTCGCTGTTCTTCGCCACGCTGTACATCAGCGCGTTCACATTCGGCGGTGGCTTCGTCATCGTCACGTTCATGAAGCGGAAATTTGTCGACGAACTGCACTGGATCGACGAAAAGGAAATGCTGGACATGACGGCGCTGGCGCAGTCGTGCCCGGGCGCGATCGCGGTCAACGCCGCCATTCTGGTGGGCTGGAACGTCGCGGGGCCGGTCGGCATGGCGGTGGCCGTGCTGGGCACGATCATCCCGCCGATGGTCATTCTGGGCTTGATCTCGTTCTTCTACACCGCGTTCGCGACGAACCCGTACGTCGCGCTCGTGCTCAAGGGGATGCAGGCGGGCGTCGCCGCCGTCATCATCGACGTCGTGTGCGGCCTCGGCGGCAACGTGCTCAAGACGAAATCCGCGCTGGCCATCGGGCTGATGGTCGCGGCGTTCATCGCCAGCTTCGTGTTTGATGTCAACGTCATCGTCATCATCCTCGCGGCGGCCGCCATCGGCGTCGTGAAGGCGCTCGCGCTGCGCGGGAAGGAGGCGTCGAAATGATCTTCGTCCAGCTGTTTTTGAGCTTCTTGCAGGTCGGATTGTTCAGCGTCGGCGGCGGTTACGCGGCCATCCCGCTGATCCAGAACCAGGTCGTGGAGCTGCACCCGTGGCTCAGCTTGCAGGAGTTCACCGACCTCGTCACCATCGCCGAGATGACGCCCGGCCCCATCGCCGTCAACTCCGCCACGTTCGTCGGCATCCGCATCGCCGGCATCCCGGGCGCGATCGTCGCGACGCTCGGCTGCATCACGCCCGCGCTCATTCTCGTGTCGCTGCTGGCGTATATCTACGGAAAGTATCAGAACCTCTCTGTATTACAGAATGTACTTTCGTGCCTGCGCCCGGCCGTCGTGGCGCTGATCCTCGGCGCGGGGCTGTCGATCCTGAGCCTTGTGCTGTTCAACGGCGCCGCGCCGTCGATCGAGATCGTCGACTGGGTGGGGGCGGCGACGTTCGTGGCCGCGCTGGTGGCGCTGCGCAAGTTCAAGACGAACCCGATTTTGACAATGTGCCTGTGCGGCGCGGCGGGCCTTGCGATCCACGTGATCTTCCCCGCGCTGTGACACTTTCCCAAACAGAAGGCCGCCGCATCTTTGGATGCGGCGGCTCAGCTTGTCGATAAACCTTAAAATGTGCGCATTTTGCCTCCCCTTGAGGGGAGGTGGCCCGAAGGGCCGAAAGGGTGAACTGCACGAGCCTGACAATTTTGCTTTGAAAAAAGTTCGCTGTATCGGTCAACGAGTGCAATTCACCCCTCCGCCTCGCTTCGCTCCGGCACCTCCCCTCAATGGGGAGGCCACCCGAT
>CALXIU010000035.1 GCA_944388415.1 uncultured Ruthenibacterium sp.
AGAAGATCGCCGCCGACTGACGGCGCGCGGGAAGGAGCAATCGCATGGAGAAAAGTTTTTCCGAGAGCTATAAGGCCGCGGGCGTCGACATCACCGCCGGCTACGCCGCCGTGGAGCTGATGAAACGCCACGTCGCGCGCACGATGACGCCGGGCGCGATCGGCGGGCTGGGCGGCTTCGGCGGTTTGTTCGAGCTGGACATGACGGGCCTCACGCGCCCGGTGCTCGTGTCCGGCACGGACGGCGTCGGCACGAAGCTGAAGATCGCCTTCCGCATGGACAAGCACGACACCGTCGGCATCGACTGCGTCGCGATGTGCGTCAACGACGTCATCACCTGCGGCGCAAAGCCGCTGGTCTTCCTCGACTACATCGCGTGCGGCAAGAACGTGCCCGAGCGCATCGCCGACATCGTCAAGGGCGTGGCCGAGGGCTGCGTGCAGGCGGGCGCGGCGCTCGTCGGCGGCGAGACGGCCGAGATGCCGGGCTTCTACCCGGAAAACGAGTACGACCTCGCGGGTTTCACCGTCGGCGTCGTGGAGAAATCGAAGATCATCGACAACACGAAGATGCGCCCCGGCGACGCCATCCTCGCGCTGCCGTCGTCCGGCGTGCACTCGAACGGCTTCTCGCTCGTGCGCAAGGTGCTGGACATCGAGCACGCCGACCTCTCCATCCCCGTGATGGAGCTGGGCACGACGCTGGGCGAGGCGCTGCTCGCCCCGACGCGCATCTACGTCAAGCCCGTCCTCGCGCTGATGGACGAGGTGGACGTCCGCGCCGTCAGCCACATCACCGGCGGCGGCTTCTATGAGAACATCCCCCGCGCGCTCGCGGACGGCTGCGTCGCGCGCATCGCGAAGGCGGCCGTCAAAACGCCGCCCATCTTCGACGTCATCCGGAAGGCGGGCCTGATCCCCGAGCGCGACATGTTCAACACGTTCAACATGGGCGTGGGCATGACGGTCATCGTCCCGGGCGACGAGGCCGACAAGGCGCTGCGCATCCTGCGCGCAAACGGCGAGGACGCGTACGTCCTCGGCGAGATCGCGAAAGGCGAAGAAAAGGGCGTGGAACTGTGGTAAACGTGGCGGTGCTCGTGTCGGGCGGCGGCACAAATTTACAGGCGCTGCTCGACGCGGAAAAGGCGGGAAAATACCGCAACGCGCGCATCGCGCTCGTCGTCGCGTCGAAGCCGGGCGTCTACGCGCTCGAGCGCGCGGCGAAGGCGGGCGTGGAGAGCGTTGTCGTCTCGCGCAAGGACTACGCGAGCGCGGACGAATTCAACGATGACATGCTGATAACGCTGAAAGAACACGACATCGGCGCGGTGGTGCTGGCGGGGTATCTCTCGATGGTGGGCGAAAACGTCATCGAGGCGTACCGCGACAAGATCCTGAACGTGCACCCGAGCCTGATCCCGAGCTTCTGCGGCCCGGGGTTCTACGGGCTGCGCGTGCACGAGGCGGCGCTCGCGAAGGGCGTCAAGGTCACGGGCGCGACGGTGCACCTCGTCAACGAACAATACGACGACGGCCGCATCGTGCTGCAAAAGGCGGTGGACGTGCTGCCCGGCGACACGCCGGAGAGCTTGCAGCGCCGCGTGATGGAACAGGCGGAGTGGCAGCTGCTGCCGCGCGCGCTCGACATGCTGACGTGCGGCGAAGTGTGAGAGGAGACAGACTATGGAGCTTTTGAGCCTTGGGGCGGAACTTTCCGTCAACAGTTATCCGGGCCGCGGCATCGTCGTGGGCCTGACCGAGGACGGCAAGCACGCCGTCGCGGCGTACTTCATCATGGGCCGGTCGGCGAACAGCCGCAACCGCGTGTTCACTGAAAAGGACGGCGGCATCATCACCGAGGCGGCGGACCCCGCGAAGCTCGAGGACCCGTCGCTCATCATCTACGCGCCGGTGCGCGTGCACGGCCATAACACGATCGTAACGAACGGCGACCAGACGGACACGATCTACGACGCGTTCGAGGCCGGCAAGGGCTTTGCAAAGGCGCTGCGCAAGCGCAAATTCGAGCCGGACGGCCCGAACTTCACGCCGCGCATCTCGGCCGTTCTGAAGGTGAAAAACGGCAAATTCAAGTACAAGATGAGCATTCTGAAATCCGCGAACGGCAACGGCGATTCGTGCGAGCGCTTCTTCTACGAGTACGCGCAGCCCGTCGCGGGCGAGGGGCGCTTTCTGCACACGTACCGCTGCGACGGCAGCCCCATCCCGTCGTTTGACGGCGAGCCGGAGCGCGTGCGCATCGCAAACGACATCGACTCGTTCACGAACGAGATCTGGAACAGCCTGAACGAGGACAACAAGGTGTCGCTCTTTGTGCGCTACATCGACGTAAAAGGCGGAAAAACACACGACCGCATCGTGAACAAGTACAAGAAAGTGTGAGGCTACGATGAAAGAACTGGAACTCAAATACGGATGCAACCCGAACCAGAAGCCCGCGCGCATCTTCATGGCCGAGGGCGAGCTGCCGGTGGAAGTGCTGAACGGCAAACCCGGCTACATCAATTTTCTCGACGCGCTGAACTCGTGGCAGCTGGTGAAGGAACTGCGCGAGGCCACCGGCCTGCCCGCCGCGGCGTCGTTCAAGCACGTGTCGCCCGCGGGCGCGGCGCTGGGTCTGCCGCTCACCGACGCGATGAAGAAGATGTACTTCGTCGAGGGCCTGGAGCTGTCGCCCCTCGCGTGCGCGTACGCCCGCGCGCGCGGCGCGGACCGCATGTCGTCGTTCGGCGACTGGATCGCCCTGTCCGACGTGTGCGACGAATCGACCGCGCGCGTCATCCAGCACGAGGTGACGGACGGCGTCATCGCCCCGGGCTACACCGACGAGGCGCTCGCCATCCTGAAATCGAAGCGCAAGGGCGGCTACAACATCGTGAAGATCGACCCCGATTACAAGCCCGCTCCCATCGAGCACAAGGACGTGTACGGCATCACGTTCGAGCAGGGCCGCAACGAGGCGAAGTTCGGCGAGGAGACGTTCGCGAACATCGTCACGAAGAACAAGGAGCTGACGGCTGAGCAAAAACGCGACCTGATTTTGTGCCTCATCACGCTGAAATACACGCAGTCGAACTCGGTGTGCTACGCCGAGGGCGGCCAGGTGATCGGCGTCGGCGCGGGCCAGCAGAGCCGCATCCACTGCACGCGCCTCGCGGGCAACAAGGCCGATTTGTGGCATCTGCGCCAGCACCCGCGCGTGCTGGGCCTGCCGTTCCGCGACGACATCTCCCGCCCGAACCGCGACAACGCCATCGACGTGTTCCTCTCTGACGAGGAGTGGGAGGACGTCGCGGGCGACGCTGTCTGGGCCGAGACGTTCACCGAGCAGCCCACGCCGCTGACGCGCGAGGAAAAGCGCGCGTGGCTGGCGCAGTTTGACAAGGTCTGCCTCGGCTCCGACGCATTCTTCCCGTTCGGCGACAACATCGAGCGCGCGCGCCGCTCCGGCGTGACGGCCATCGTCGAGCCGGGCGGCTCCATCCGCGACGCGCAGGTCATCGAGACGTGCGACAAGTACAACATCGTCATGGCCTTCAACGGCCTGCGCCTGTTCCATCATTAAAAACACACCTTCATGGGGGAGGCTCTTTCTTCCCTCCCGCAGAGGACGGTTCCAAAGGGCAGCAAACGCCTGTCAAAAAACCTCCCCTGTGAGGGGAGGCTCTGGCGGCACCTCAAAGGGGAGCCGAAGTGCAGCCCTCAAATCACAATTCACCATCTGAAAAGGAGAACGCCATGCGAAAAGCTGTGCCTGATGCCCTGTTCGCGCTGTCGCTCGCGGCGCTTTGCGCGGCGGGCGCGGCGGCGGGGGCGGACGCGCGGCTGCTCGTCTGCGCCGTGTGCGCGGCGGGCGCGTGGCTCTTTGGCCTCGCGCTCGCCGGGCTGTTCCCGCGCGGGCTGCGCCTCGCGGCCGCGGCGGCGTGCGCCGTCGGGTCGTTTTCGCTTGTGACGCTCGCGGCGAGCGCGCTGCACCTGCACGCGCTCGTGTGGGCCGTGCCCGCCGCGGGCGCCGTCCTTTACGCGCGCGCGCGCGTATATAAGAAAGAGCAAGCGCCCGGCGCGCCGTGGCTGTTCGCCGTGTGCGGCGCGCTGGTGCTCGTCTCGTGCGCCGTGTGCGTGCTGCCAAACGCCCTGCCGGGCGCGGAGGCGGTCGCGCCGAACCACGACCTTTTGTGGAACGCGGGCAACGCCGAATCGTTCCTGCGCGGCTTCCCGCCCGCCGACCTGCGCTTTTCGGGCTGCACGCTCACGTACCACTGGCTGACGGAATTGCTCGCGGCCGGCTTCTCGATGGCGTCCGGCGCGCCGTGCTACGACGTGCTGGCGTTCTTTTTGCCGCCCGCGATGCTGTGCGTGCTGGCGTGCGCGCTGGCGGGCTTCGCGCGCGAGTGGCTTTCCGGTCAAAACGCCGGAAAACAGACGGCGCTTTTGTTCATCCTGACATTTCTCGGCGGCTGCGCCGGGCTGTGGAAGGTGCTCTCGCGCGGCGAGAGCCCGTTCGGCAACAGCGTTTTGACGCACCTTTACACAAACGTGAACGCCGTCGCCACGGGCGCGGCGCTGCTGGCGTCGCTCTTCGCCGCCGTGCGCGCGTTCGAGCAGACGCGCTCGAAGCGCGCGGCGGCGCTAGCGCTTTTCTCGCTGGCGCTTCTCTGCACCGCGAAGGGCCCGGCGGGCGGCATCGCCGCGCTGGCGCTCGTCTGCGCGGCGGCGCTGCGCCTTGTGCTGCACCGCGACAGAGCCGCGGCGGCGGATCTCGCGCTCGCGCTCGGCGGCCTCGCCGTGTTCGGCGCGGCGTATCTGTGGCTCTTTTCCGCGGGCGCGGGGTCGAGCGTGGAGTTCTCCGCGCACGCGACGCTGGAGCGCCTGTGGTTTCAAAACATCCTCGCACGGCTGAAAGCCGAAAACGGGGCGCTGTACACGGCTTCCCTGCCCTGCTTCATGCTGCTGAACACGCTGTGCTTCGCGCCGTTCGCGTGCGCGGCGGCGCTGTTCGGCGGCGTGCGCGCGCTGTTGAGACCCAACAAACTGTCGCTGACGCATCTCGCGCTGCTCGCCGGGACGGCGGGCGGCTTCGCGGCGTTTTTCCTGTTTGAGCACGAGGCGTACAGCCAGGTGTACTTCGCGTTCGCCGGCCTCTTCTGCGCGAACGCGCTGGCCGCGCGGTACGCGGGCGCGCTGTTCGAACAGCGTCTGCCCCGCCCCGCGCGCTGCGCCGCGTGGCTGCTCGTGGCCGTCAGCGTCTTTTCCGGCGGCGCGCAGCTGTTTTCCACATCGCAGCCAAACCGTGTGGAAAACAGGCTGACGCTCTCGGCGGGCGACGCCGAGGCCGCGGACTTTCTGCGCGCGTCGCTCGCCGACGGGCTGTTCATCACGAACCGCATCCACACGGGCGCGGCGCTCGAGGGGCTGTCGAACGTGTACTCGGGCCTCTCCGGCTGCGCGTCGTACTGCGAGGGCTTCAAGTACGCCATCTCGAACCTCGGCGTGACCGGGGCCGAGGCGGCCGCGCGCGTCGAGGCCGTGCGCGCCGTGTTCGCGGCCGAAACGGCCGAGGAGGCGCGCGACGCGCTGCCGGACGGCGTGACGGCCGTCGTCGTGAGCCTGACGGCGGCGGAGAAAAACTGGGACATTCTGGAAGATGCGCCGCACGGCGCTGTGTATCGCGGCGAGGAGGCCGAGGGCTTCGCTGCCGCATTCCGAAACGACGACGTGATCGTCTATCTTGCGCGCTGAGGCGCGAAACGGAGGTAACAACATGAGAGTTCTTGTCGTGGGCGGCGGCGGCCGCGAGCACGCGATCATCAAAAAGCTGGCCGAGAGCCCGGACGTGACCGAGCTTCTGTGCGCGCCGGGTAACGGCGGCATCGCGGCGGACGCGCGCTGCATCCCCGTGAAGGCCACGGACGTGGCGGGCATGGTGTCGCTGGCGAAGGAGCTGGCGGTCGACTACGTCGTCGTCGCGCCCGACGACCCCCTTGCGCTCGGCATGGTGGACGCGCTCGCCGAAGCGGGCATCCCCGCGTTCGGCCCGACGAAGGCCGCCGCGCGCATCGAGGCCAGCAAGGTGTTCTCGAAGGATCTGATGCGCAAATACCACATCCCGACCGCGGAGTACGAGACGTTCGCCGACGCGGACGAGGCGCGCGCGTACATCAAGCGCCGCGGCAGGTACCCCGTCGTCGTCAAGGCCGACGGCCTCGCGCTCGGCAAGGGCGTTCTGATCTGCGAGACCGAGGACGCCGCGATGGACGCCGTCAAGAGCATCATGGAGGACCGCGCGTTCGGCGCTTCCGGAAGCCGCGTCGTCGTGGAGGAATTTCTGACCGGCCCGGAGGTGTCCGTCCTGAGCTTCACGGACGGCGAGACGGTCGTTCCGATGGTGTCGAGCATGGACCACAAGCGCGCTCTCGACGGCGACAAGGGCCTGAACACCGGCGGCATGGGCACCGTCGCGCCGAACCCGTATTACACGGAGAAGATCGCGGCCGAGTGCATGGAGAAGATCTTCCTGCCGACGATCCGCGCGATGAAGGCCGAGGGCTGCCCGTTCAAGGGATGCCTGTACTTTGGCCTGATGCTGACGCCGGACGGGGCGAAGGTGATCGAGTACAACTGCCGCTTCGGCGACCCGGAGACGCAGGTGGTGCTGCCGCTTCTCGAGAGCGACCTGTTCGCGATCATGCGCGCGGTGACGGACGGCCGTCTCGCGGACACGGACGTCCGGTTCAGCAAGGGCGCGGCGGCGTGCGTCGTGCTCGCGTCCGGCGGATATCCGCAGAAATACGAGACGGGCAAGCCCATCGACGGCCTCGGCGAGGCGGCGAAGACGGCGCTTGTCTACCACGCGGGCACGAAGCTCGCGGACGGGCGGATCGTGACGTCCGGCGGGCGCGTGCTCGGCGTGACGGCCACGGCGAAAACGCTCGACAAGGCGCTGAAAAAGGCGTATGCCGCCGCGGAGCACATCACGTTCGACGGCCTGCACAAGCGCACGGACATCGGCCGCCGCGCGCTCGAGGCGCTGAAATAAGGAGGGTGACAAATGGTTTTCCGCATCTATGTTGAAAAACGCCCGGAACACGCCGTTGAGGCGAAGGGCATTTTGCACGAGATCCGCGAGCTGCTGGGCGTGAAGAGCGTGACGGGTCTGCGGCTTTTGAACCGCTACGACGTCGAGGGCATCAGCCGCGAGCTGTTCGACCGGTGCGTGCCCGTCGTGTTCAGCGAGCCGCAGCTCGACGACGTGTACACCGCCATCCCGGACGGCGCTGCGGCGGTGTTCGCCATTGAATACCTGCCCGGCCAGTTCGACCAGCGCGCCGCGTCGGCGGCGGAGTGCGTCGGCCTCGTGTCGGCGGGCGACCAGCCGTGCGTCGCGACCGCGCGCGTGTTCCTTCTGTACGGCACGCCGTCGGAGGCGGACGTCGCGCAGATCCAGCACTACCTCGTGAACCCCGTCGAGGCGCGCCTCGCATCGCTGGACGAAAAGGACACGCTCGAGATGCTCTACGCGCAGCCCGCGGACGTCGCGGTGCTGGACGGCTTTCTGGAGCTGGACGAGCACGGCCTGTCGGACTTCATCCGCGAGTACGGCCTCGCAATGGACGAGGGCGACATCGCGTTCTGTCAGGAGTATTTCAAGTCCGAGCGCCGCGCGCCGACGCTGACGGAGATCCGCATGATCGACACGTACTGGTCGGACCACTGCCGCCACACGACGTTCGGCACGATCCTCGACGACGTGAAGATCGACGACGGGCGCGTGCGCGCGTCGTACGGGCGCTATCTGCAAATGCGCAGGGAGCTGTACGAGGGCAAGAAGGAGAAGCCGATGTGCCTGATGGACCTCGGCACGATGGGCGGCAAGGTGCTGAAGGCGGCCGGCATCCTGAAAAACCTCGATGAATCGGACGAGATCAACGCGTGCAGCGTGAAGATCGACGTCGACGTGAACGGCGAGAAAGAGCCGTGGCTGCTTCTGTTCAAAAACGAGACGCACAACCACCCGACGGAGATCGAGCCGTTCGGCGGCGCGGCGACGTGCATCGGCGGCGCGATCCGCGACCCGCTGGCAAACCGCGGCTACGTCTATCAGGCGATGCGCGTGACGGGCGCGGGCGACCCGCTCGTGCCCGTCAAAGACACGATCCCCGGCAAGCTGCCGCAGCGCAAGCTGGTGCAGACGGCGGCGGCGGGCTACTCGAGCTACGGCAACCAGATCGGCCTCGCGACGGGCATCGTCGACGAGCTGTACCACGAGGGCTACGTCGCGAAACGCATGGAGATCGGCGCGGTCGTGGGCGCGGCCCCGGAGGAGAACGTGCGCCGCGAGGCCCCGGACCCCGGCGACGTGGTCATCCTGCTGGGCGGCCGCACGGGCCGCGACGGCTGCGGCGGCGCGACCGGTTCCTCCAAGGCGCACAAACGCGAGAGCCTCGAGACGTGCGGCGCGGAGGTGCAGAAGGGCAACGCGCCCGTCGAGCGCAAATTGCAGCGCCTCTTCCGCACCAAAGAAGCCGTGCGCATGATCAAGCGCTGCAACGACTTCGGCGCAGGCGGCGTGTCTGTCGCGATCGGCGAGCTGGCGGACGGCCTTTCCATCGACCTCGACAAGGTGCCCAAAAAATACGACGGCCTCGACGGCACGGAGCTTGCCATCTCCGAGAGCCAGGAGCGCATGGCGGTCGTCGTCGAAGCGAAGGACGCGGACGCGTTCATCGCGGCGGCGAACCGCGAAAACCTCGAGGCCACCGTCGTGGCCGAGGTCACGGAGTCCCCGCGCCTCGTGATGCGCTGGCGCGGGCAGGTCATCTGCGACATCGCGCGCGAGTTCCTCAACTCAAACGGCGCGGAGAAGCACACGGACGTCGAGGTGCCGGCGCTCAGCGCGAGCCAGCGCAAAGCGCCCGAGGGCAAGTGGGCGGACGTGCTGACGGCGCACATGAGCCAGCTCAACACCGCCTCCCGCAAGGGCCTGTCGGAGCGGTTCGACTCGACGATCGGCGCGGGCACGGTGCTGATGCCGTTTGGCGGCAAGCAGCAGCTGACGCCCATCCAGACGATGGTCGCGAAGCTGCCGGTGCTCGGCGGCGAGACGACGACGTGCTCCGGCATGGCGTGGGGCTTCAACCCGTTCATCGCGTGCGAGAGCCCGTACCACGCGGCGTACCTTGCGGTCGCCGACAGCGTGACGAAACTCGTCGCGGCGGGCTTCTCGGCGAAAAACGCGTATCTCACGTTCCAGGAGTATTTCGAGCGCCTCGGCCATGACCCGAAGCGCTGGGGCAAACCGTTCGCGGCGCTGCTCGGCGCGCTGGACGCGCAGTGCGGCCTCGGCGTCGCGGCCATCGGCGGCAAGGACTCGATGTCCGGCTCGTTCGAAGACCTCGACGTGCCGCCGACGCTCGTCAGCTTCGCCATCGCGCCGGGCCACGTGGACAACGTCATCAGCCCGGAGTTCAAGCTGCCCGGCTCGAAGGTCGTCGTCGTGGAGCCGGAGTACGACGGCCTGCTGCCGAAAGTGGAGAGCCTGCTCGCCGTGTATGAGACGGTCGAACAGCTCATCCGCGAGAAAAAGGTGCTCAGCGCCGCGGCCGTCTCGTTCGGCGGGCTCGCGGAACTGCTCACGAAGCAGTGCCTCGGCAACCGCGTCGGCTTCAAGGCCGCGGACGATGTCACGCGCGACGAGCTGTTCGCGTACAAATACGGCACCATCGTGGTGGAGGTCGACGGCGAAGTGTCGTTCGGCCGTGTGATCGGCGAGACGACCGGCCGCTATGAGTTCACCGTGGACGGCGAGACGGCCCCGCTCGACGCGGTGCAGGAGGCGCACGAGGCGAAGATGGAGCCGGTGCTTCCCTACCACACGAATACCGAACCGCTCGAGGAGGTCAAGCCCGTCACGCACATCGCCGTTTCCCACGCCGCGCCGAAGATCGGCGTCGCGAAGCCGCGCGTGTTCATCCCGGTGTTCCCGGGCACGAACTGCGAGTACGACTCCGCCCGCGCGATGGAGCGCGCCGGGGCCGAGACCGACATCTTCATCGTCAACAACCTCACGCCCGACCACGTGGCCGAGAGCGTGCGCGAGGCCGCAAAGCGCATCGCCGA
>CALXIU010000036.1 GCA_944388415.1 uncultured Ruthenibacterium sp.
GCGCAAAATCGGGTGTTTTTTCGCCGGAAAAGGGTACTGGGGGAAACCAATAAGCATCCCCCGCGCATCGCGCGGGTGGTGCGTTTGGTGTCCCTCAGGAGGCTGTCGAACTTTTTCGACAGCCTCACGCCCCCGCGTTGCGGGGGCGAGGGTCTTGCCTCCCCTTTGAGGGGAGGTGCCGAGCGGATGCGAGGCGGAGGGGTGGCGGCAGGGCCTGACCATCTGTTCCAACCTTCGAAGCGTTTTTAGAAGAAATTGAAAAAGCGTGTGCGAAGGAGCACGCCCGTGAAATTCACCCCTCAGTCCCCTTCGGGGACAGCTCCCCTCAATGGGGAGCTTTTTCCTGCCCTTTCGCCGGAGACGGCGAGGGAGCGTCGGGTCAGACGAACCAGAGGCCCGTCATCTCATATTTGAACGTGCGGTAGTTTTGCATCGTGCACTCGTAGGCGTACTCGCGGATCAACACGCCGTCGGCGTCGTACTCGCCGAACACCATCGCGACGCCGCTGTTGACGGTCCAGTTGCCCGAATCGCCGCACAGCGACGCGTTCGACACGATGGACGAATACGGCACGTCGAAGCTGTCCACGAGCGAGAACGTGCGCGCGTTCTCGTCGATGCGGTAGATGTACATCTGGCTCGTCTCGTCGCCCGAGCCGTAGAGGTCGGTGCCGACGCTGTTGGCGACGTCCAGCTCGAAGTCGCGGCTGTTCAGCGACCAGTAATTGTTGTTGAACAGCGCGAGGTCGTACACGCCGTCGGACACCTCCTGCAGCAGCTCGACGCAGTGCTGGCCGTACTGCGGCACGAAGTCGCCGTCCTGCGTGAGGCACACGTCCTCATACGCCGTGTCCTCCCAGAAGCGCTCGTCGCCCGCGAGCCAGTCGACTTCCTGCCCGCCGTGGACGTTTGTCACCTTGAGGATGGCCGACGTCTCGCGCGACGAGACGATCAGGCTGTCGTCCTGTTGGCGGTACAGCAAACTGTTCACATGGAGCCAGTCCCACTCGTCGGCCTGCCAGAAGAAGTCGTCGGTGGCCGTGACGGGGCGCGTCGTCTCGAAGTACGGCTCCATCAGCTGCGCGAAATCGACGAGCTGCGTCACCTCGCCCGTCTCGCTGTCGATGGAGAGCACGCGGTCCTCGACCGTCTCGCCGCCCACATCCTCGGCCAGCGCGAGGATCTCGCCATCCGCGCCGAAGCCGATGTCGTGGTGCAGCTCGTAGCCGTCGAGCGCGTACACCTGCGTGACGCGGCCGAGGCCGTCGATGCGCGCCAGCTTCGTGGACGAGACGCAGGTGACGATCTCGTCGCCGTCGAACAGGATGCGGTCGGGGCCGTAGCCCTCGAGCACCATCTCATAGCGCAGCACGCCGCTGTCGTCGTAGAAAAAGCCGTAGCCGAGGTGGCCGTTGACGCGCATCATCGCGAACAGGCCGTCCGCCTGCTCGGCGGTCGAGTCGCCGTCCGTCGTCTCGAGGCAGACGTCGTAGCCGGACTGCGGCTCGGGCATGTCCACGGTGAACGTCACGACCTGGCGCGTGTTGCCCCAGCTGCCGGTGAGCGTCATCGTGACCTCGTTCGTCTCGCCGGGGACGAGGCCGATCAGCTGGAACTCGTGCTCGCGGCAGTAGCGGCCGCCGCTCGCGTCGGCGGCGGTGGCGGTGAAGTCCTCGAAGCCGTCGACGTGAACGGTGTATGTGACGGACGTGGCGTAGTCCGTCTCAAAATACAAATACAGCCCGTTGCTGCCGGTGCCGTAGGGGTTCAGCACCGCGAGCGGCGTCGTGGCAGTCCACTCAATGCGTCCGTCGCCCTTCATCTGCTCCAGCGCGCCCTCGATGCGCGCCTGCACATCGTTGTCGTAGTACGTGAAGCCCTCGTCCTCGATGCCCTGCGGAATGAATTGCAGCGCGCGCAGCCCGCCGCCGAGGTCGGCCTCGGCGTACTCGATGCCGAACTCCTCGTTCACGCCGATCAGCTCGCCCGTCTCGACCGTCCAGTCGGTGCGCACGGCGTGCTCCTGCGCGGTGAACAGTTTCGACACCGCCACGACGATCCACGGAATGGACGCCGCGATCACGGCGAGCACGAGAACGATGACGGCGATGCGTTTTTTGTACTTGATGCGTTTCAGCAGTTTCATGGTCTGAACCCTCCGTACGTGCGGTCAGAAAAATTTGACGGCGATCAGAACGAGGCCGAGGCCCGTCAGAATGACGCCGATCATGCGGTTGAGTGCGAGCGTGCTCGCGCGGGTGGCGATGCGGGCCGCGATCTGTGCCCACAGCAGCGTGAACACGACGCACAGCACCAGCAAAAGCGGCTGCGGCGCGCCGCTGAGCGCGAAGTGGCTGGCCGCGCCCGTCAGCGCCGAGAACGTCATGACGAACACGCTTGTGCCGACGGCCGTCTTGACCTCGTAGCCGAGCAGCGACGTGAGCACGAACAGCATCATCATGCCGCCGCCCGCGCCGAAGAAGCCGCAGATCGATCCGATGGCCGCGCCGCCGAGCGCGCCCTTGATGAGCTGCGCCGCATGGCTGGACGCGCGGATCGTGCGGTTTTCCGACGTGATGGGGAAAAACAAAAAGCGCAGGCCCAGCACCAGCGTCATCACGACGGACGTGCCGCCGAGAGCCGTGTCGGGCAGAAAGGACGACAGCCAGCTGCCGACGAGCGTCATGCTCAGCACGCCGCACATCATCACAATGCCGTTTTTGATGTCGATGGAGCCGTTCCTCGCATACGTGCTCGCGCTGGCCGCGCTGGCCAGGACGTCGCTCGCCAGCGCGATGCCGATGGCCTCGTACGCCGGCAGGCCCAGAAACGTGATGAGCATCGGACTGATGACCGTGGCGGCGCTCATGCCCGCGAAGCCCGTTCCAAGCCCCGCGCCGGCGCCCGCCAGAAAGCAGATGAGCACCGCAAACCACACCGAATTCAAACAAGATCCCTCCCATGATGGAAAGCGCCGCATACGGCCGCTCTTTACAGCATACAACCGATCTGTGTAAGTTCAAGGGAAAAATGAAAAAAGTGTAAAAAAAAGCGTGCGAAAGCTCGCGTTTGGCGTATAATCAAAAGAAAAAGCGCCGTCCGTTCCGGGCGGCGCGCGGGAGGTCGTATCAATGAGCAAACTGGCGGTGTTTCTGGCAAACGGAATGGAAGAGGTGGAGTGCCTCGCTGTCGTGGACGTCGCGCGGCGCGCGGGCGTCGACGTGCGGATGGTGTCCGTGACGGGCGATCTGTCCGTGACCGGCTCGCACGGCATCACGGTGCGGGCGGATGAGCTGTTCGAGGCGGACGCTTGCCGCGGCGCGGACGCGCTGTACCTGCCCGGCGGGCTGCCGGGCACGACGAACCTCGGCGCGCACGAGGGCGTGTGCGCGCTGGCGCGCGAGTTCGCGGCGCAGGGCAAGCATGTGGCGGCGCTGTGCGCCGCGCCGTCGGTGCTGGGGCGTCTGGGCCTTCTGCGCGGAAAGCGCGCGACGTGTTACCCCGGCTTTGAGGACGCGCTCGAGGGCGCCGAGAACACGCGCGACGGCGTTGTGACGGACGGCAACGTGACGACGGGGCGCGGC
>CALXIU010000037.1 GCA_944388415.1 uncultured Ruthenibacterium sp.
CGCAGCGGGCGAGGGCCCGGACGCGTTCGACGCCGTTTACACCGGCGACCTCGGCCGCGTCGGCTCCGAGCTTCTGGCCGAGCTGCTCGCGGCCGACGGCGTGCGCATGGAAAACCACCGCGACTGCGGGCTGGAAATTTACGGGCGCGCCGCGCCGGGAGCGGGCGCGTCCGGCGCGGGGTGCTCGGCGGCCGTGCTGTGCGGGCACATCCTGCCGGCGCTCGCGCGCGGGCAGCTGCGCCGCGTGCTGCTTGTGGCCACGGGTGCGCTGATGAGCCGCACGACGAGCCTTCAGGGCGAGACGATCCCCGCCGTGGCGCATCTGGTGGAATTTTGCAGCGAGGAGGCGATGGTATGCAGATCCTGAAGGCGTTTCTCGTGGGCGGCGCGCTGTGCGTGATCGGCCAGCTGCTGCTTGACTACACAAATTTGACGCCCGCGCGCATCCTGACGGGCTTCGTCGTCGCGGGCGTGGCGCTGTCGGCGCTGGGTCTGTACGGTCCGCTCGCGGACTTCGCGGGCGCGGGCGCGACGGTGCCGCTGCTCGGCTTCGGCCACCTGCTGGCGCAGGGCGCGGTGGAGGCCGTGGAGGAGAAGGGGCTGCTCGGCGCGCTGACGGGCGGCTTCACCGCGGCGGCGGGCGGCGTGACGGCGTCGCTCGTGTGCGGCTTTCTGGCGGCACTGTTTGCCAAAAGCCGCGACCAGAGCTGAAAAAACGAAAAAACCCGCCCGATCCTCTCGGATCGGCGGGTTTTTCTGAATCGTCATTGTTCGCTTACGCTTTGTTCGCGGCCTTGGCCAGACGGGAGGCCTTGCGCGCGGCGGTGTTCTTGTGAACCACGCCCTTCGCGGCGGCTTTGTCCAGCGCAGAGACAGCGCTCTTCAGCTTGGCGTCTTTGTCGGCCGCGCCGGCGGAAATGGCGGCGTCTGCCTTCTTGACGACTGTTTTCAGGTTGGACTTAATCGCTTTGTTGTGCGCGGCTTCTTTCTTCGCTTGAACCACACGGTCCTTCTGCGATTTAATGTTAGGCATCATACCACCTCCTTAATACCCAATAACAGCGCAATTTATAATAGCACTTTTCCGGAAAAAACGCAAGCGTTTTTTTGAAAATTCGAAAAAGGAGCGCAGATTTTATGTCCTTCTACACCGATATCGCCGCCGAGATCTACCCGCCCGGGCGCGGCACGTGCCCCAGCGGCGTCCGCACGCACACCGCCAGCGCCTCGGGCGTCACGCTCACGCGCGTCGACATCACACGCGACGGCCTGCGTCGCGCGCGCGGCAGCTACATCACGCTGGAGCTGCCGGACTTCGCCCGCATCGATGACAAAAACGAGACGTACGTGCTGGCCGTCGCCAGCCAGCTGCGCGCGCTGCTGCCGCGCGAGGGCGCGGTGCTCGTCGCGGGCATCGGCAACGCGCGCGTCACGGCCGACGCGCTCGGCCCCGAGACGGCGTCGCGCGTGTTCGCCACGCGCTCGCTGCCCGACGGGGAAAACGAGTTCGACCTCCGCTGCGTCGCCGCCGTCGCGCCCGGCGTGCGCGCGGCGACGGGCCTCTCTGCCGCGGAGCTGCTGCGCGGCGCGGTGCGCGCGATGCGCCCGGCAGCCGTCGTCTGCGTCGACAGCCTGTGCACGTCCGACCCGCGCCGCCTCGGCTGCACGGTGCAGCTGTCGACCGCGGGCCTGACGCCGCTCGCCGCCGACGCGCTCGACGAGCGCGCGCTGGGC
This sequence comes from uncultured Ruthenibacterium sp., assembly GCA_944388415.1. Taxonomy (GTDB): domain Bacteria; phylum Bacillota; class Clostridia; order Oscillospirales; family Ruminococcaceae; genus Ruthenibacterium. The sequence continues at coordinate 1,735 of CALXIU010000037.1, forward strand.
GTACCGGTCGTGGCGCTGGGCGTGCCGACGGTGATGGAAGCGCGCGAGCGCTCGTCCTCCGGGCCGCTCGTCGTCACCCCGCGCGACATCGACGGCGTCATCCGCCGCGGCGCGTCGCTGCTCGCGCTGGCGCTCAACAAGGCGCTCCAGCCCGCGCTCTCGGTCGGGGAGTTGTCCTTTCTGACGTCATAAATCAAACGCCGCGCCGCATACAATGACCGTTGAGAGGTGATGTGTATGCGGCGCGGCGTGGCAGCGCCCCTGCTGAGTTTGATCCTGTGCGGTGCGGTGATCGCGGCCGCGGCGGCGCGCGCGCCGGAGCGGACGGCGCAGGCCGCCGCCCTGGGCGCGGGGCTTTTGTACATGCCGGGCGCGGCGCTCGGCGCCGCGGCCGAATACTATGCGCCGCCGGACGAGGCCCCGGCGGCGGACACAGAGCAGCCGTCCGCGCCCGCCGTCTCGTTCACACAGATGCCGCAGGCGGAGCAGAGCGTCCCCGCGCAGGCGCAGCCGTCCGAGCCGGAGCCGGAGCCGGACGCGGAGCCCGAGCCCGTCCCGGAGGGTATGGCCGCCATCGAGGCGACGCACTACGGACAGGGCAGCGGCGGACAGTATGTGTCCACCGGCGCGGGCAGCATCAAGAACTGCACCGCGCTGTCGGCGGCGGAGGTCGCGGCCGAGGTCGGGCAGGCGCTCCCGTTTGACGTGGAGGTCGGCTCCGCCGAGCCGCAGGTGCTCATCATGCACACGCACGCCACCGAGACGTATGAGCTCGAGGACAAGAGCTGGTGCGACCCCGCGTTCTCCGCGCGCAGCACGGACACGTCCGTCAACATGGTGGCCGTCGGCGAGCGCATCGCCGCCGAGCTGAACGCCGTGGGCATCACGACGCTGCACGACGCCACGCTGCACGACTACCCCAGCTACAACGGCAGCTACGACAAGAGCAACGAGACGGTGCGCGCGTACCTTGAGAAGTACCCCAGCATCAAGGTGGTGCTCGACGTGCACCGCGACGCCATCCAGCGCGAGGACGGCACGCGCGTCAAGCCCGTCGCCGAGATCGACGGCCGCACGGCCGCGCAGGTCATGATCATCTGCGGCGCGGACAACGGCGGCAACCTGCCGAATTTCCG
>CALXIU010000038.1 GCA_944388415.1 uncultured Ruthenibacterium sp.
CACTGGATGCACGCGAGCGCGCGCGGCAGCTCGACGGGGCAGTCGGTGCCCGAGGAAGTCCAGACGCCCGCATCCGTCAGCGTGCGGAACGCGTAGCTCGTGGACGCGAGTTCGCCGCCGACGCGGCTGTCGACCATGCGGATGTCGTAGTCGAGGAAGATGGGCTGCACGTACGCGTGCAGGCTGAGCGCGGCGAAGTCCGCCAGCTGGTCGGGCCGCGTGATCTGACAGTGGACGACGCCGTGGCGGTGGTCTTCGCGCGGGCACTCGGCGAGCGCCTTCTTGTACGAGTTCAGCACGCGGTCGAGGATGCCGTCGCCGATGGCGTGGACGGCCACCTGCATCCCGTGGCGGTTCGCGCAGCCGATGAGGCCGTCGAACTGCTGCTGCGTGTAGATGGCGATGCCGCGCTCGCCGGGCTTGTCGGCGTAGTCGCGGCTGAGATACGCCGTGCGCGCGCCGAGCGAGCCGTCGCCGAGGATCTTCAGCGGGCCGATCTTCACCCACTCGTCGCCCCAGCCGGTGTTGTAGCCTTCGGCGAAGAACTGCTCCAGCTCCTCCACCGTCGTCAGCTGCGCCTGCTGCGCCATGCGGACGGTCATTTTGCCCTCGGCCTCGAGCTGGCGGTACGCCTCCATGATATCGTGCCAGTCGACGTTCGCGAACGCCGTGAAGTCGTCCGTCTGACAGGACGTGACGCCGTACGAATTGAGATGCGCCTGCGCGTCCGCGAGCATCGCCTTCAGATCGCCGACGCCGGGCTGCGGCAGCTTGGAATACACGAGGTCCATGCCGTTCTCGCGGAAGACGCCGTTCGGTTTGCCGTCCGTGCCGAGCTCGAAGCAGCCGCCCTCGGGCTGCGGAGTGTTCTCGGTGACGCCGATCATCTCGAGCGCCTTCGTGTTGACGACGCACGCGTGGCCGCACGTGCGCACGATGCACACGGGGTGTTCGGTGCTGACCTTGTCGAGGTCCTCACGCGTCGGGAAGCGGTTTTCGTCGGTAAAATAGTCGTGGTTCCAGCCGCGGCCGCGCACCCACCGGCCGGGCTCGATGCGTTTTTCGCGCAAAAACGCGCGCATCGTGTCGAGCACCTGCGCGAGCGAGCCGGTGTTCGACGAGAGGTCGGCCACCTGCAACGCGTAGCCGTAGTTCAGCAGGTGCATGTGCGAGTCGTTGAAGCCCGCGCAGACGAATTTGCCGCCGAGATCGACGACCTCGTCGCCTTCGCCTGCCATCGCCAGCGCGTCCTCGGACGAGCCGGTGAACGTGAAGCGGCCGTCCTCGACGGCGAACGCGCCGCAGAAGCCGCCGCCGGTGTAGACCTTGCCGCTGTGATAGATCGTGCGCATATCGGTTCCTCCATAGCTTCGGCCGGGGCGTCGCCGCCCCGGCCGCGTGTTTATTTCTTCGTCCCGGCGCGCTCCTTCTCGAGCGCGGCCTTGACCTCGGGCTTATCCTCATAGAAGATGACGGCGTTCGGGTCGACCGTGCCGATGTGCATGTACCGGGCCTTGTAGTCCTTCAAAAGCTTGAAGTACTGGCCGGACAGGATCAGGATGACGGCCACGTTGATGAGCGTCGGGATGCCGCTGGTGATGTCGACGAGCGTCCAGATGCTGAGGTCGCCGACGTAAATGAGATACAGCGTGAGGAAGAACGGCGGGACAGCGTAGAAGTATTTGAACATGATGAGCAGATACTTCTTCACCTTCGCGTGGTTCTTCGCGAGGTGGCGCAGCACGGCCTCATAGTACACGTACCAGCCGCCGGACGTCGTGACGGAGAAGACGATCATGATGAGCGTCAGCACGACGGTACCGAACACGCCGAAGCTGTGCGTGAAGACGTTGAGCGCGAGCGTCGCGTTCGTCGCGCCGCTGGTCCACTCGCCGGAGACGAGCACGGTCAACGCGGTGATGGAGCAGACGATGAACGTGTCGACAAAGACCTCGAACGAGCCCCACAGGCCCTGCTCGATGGGGTGGCGCGTCTTGCTGGACGCGTGCACCATCGGGCTGGAGCCCCAGCCGGCCTCGTTCGAATAGACGCTGCGCGCCATGCCGGTGGAGACGACCTGCGACACCGTCGCGCCCGCGAAGCCGCCGACGGCCGCGGAGCCGGTGAACGCCTGGCTGAAGATGGCGCTGACCGTCGGAAGGATGTTCTCGTAGTTCATCGCGATGATGATGAGGCCGAGGATGAGGTACGACAGGCTCATGACGGGCACGAGCTTCGTGAGGATCTGGCCCAGCTTCTTGACGCCGCCCCAGATCATCAGGTACAGAATGGCCACGATGATGAGCGCCGCGATGGCCTGCGGGATGTGCAGCGACTGTGCGACGACCTCGGACGTGGTGTACGTGGACGCGCTGATGAAGAACGTGGAGAAGATGCCGATGCCGAACACAAACGCCGGCGGCAGCCACCACTTGCCCCAGTGGCGCTCCTCGCCGAGGCCGCGCTCCATGTAATACGTCGGGCCGCCGTAGGGCACGCCGTTCTCGTCGGTGCGGCGGTAGTAGACGGCCAGCGCGACCTCGACCTGCTTGATGAGCATGCCGAGGAACGCGGTGAGCCACATCCAGAACACCGCGCCGGGGCCGCCGGTGGTGACGGCCGTGGCGACGCCCGCGATGTTACCGAAGCCGACCGAGCCGCCGACGGCGGTGGCGATGGCCTCGTACGGCGTCAGCAGGCCCTTCTCATCGCCCGGCTCCGCGTCGCGCTTGAACAGGCGGCCGAGCGTGCGGCCGAAGATCCAGCCGAAGTGGCGCACCTGGAAAAAGCCCGACCGGATGGTGAAATAGACGCCCGTGACGATCATCAGGATGATGAGCGGCGGGCCCCAGATGAAGTTGTCGAGTGCGTTCAGAAATGCAGACATGACTGAGATTCCCCTCCCGTAATGTTCCGAACCCCGCCGCAACGGCCGCAAAAACAGAAAAAGAGCAGCGACGCCCGTTCGCATCGCTGCCCTTTGAAGGAGAACCAAACGAAACCAATAGCGCCAGCACTTGTCTGAAAGTGAGAGTGCGCGGCCTGTTTGCCCGCGCCCCAACGCCCGCCGCGCCGCCGCGCGCAGGACGTTTCGGCGGCGCCGCCTTTCGCGCCGGGGTCGCTGGCCGGCAGGCCTCGCCCGGCGGTACTCATCGGAGCCGCGCCTCTATTGTGTGGGATTCAATTTTATTCATCATAATCTCCCGTTCGGCCGTTGTCAATCACTTTTTATCCATTTTCCCTGTTTTTTTATCAAGTATTTGTTAAAAAAGGAGGGGCGTTCGCCCCTCCCTTTGATTTTGCTCACGGCGTTGCGCCGCCCGCGTTCTGCGTCGTGTCGTTGGCCGGCGGCGTCGTGCCGCCCGCGCCGTCTCCGCCCGCGCCGTCTCCGCCCGCGCCGTCTCCACCTGTGCCGTCTCCGCCGGTGGCGGGCGGCGTGGTCACCTGCGCGCCGCAGACGGTGCACTTGCCCGTCGACGCGTCGACCGTGTGCGCGGCGGTCGTGCCGCAGACGGAGCACTTATGGTTCACGCCGTCGCCCGCGTCCACCCACGTGTGCGCGCCGGTGGCGGGGATGGACTGCGTCTCGGTCTCGCCGCAGACGGTGCACACGCGCGTCTGCTCGCCCGCCACGCACGTCGCGGCCGTTTTGACCGTCCACGCGCCCCACGCGTGGCCGAGCGCCGGGATGGATTCGTTCGGAAGCTGCTTGCCGCACACGCCGCACGTGACCTCCGCCTGTCCGGTGGCGGTGCAGGTCGGTTTTGTGATCGTCTCCCCCCTCACGAGCTTGTCGGACGGGTGCGTACACTCGGACGAGCTCGAGGACGAAGACGAGGACGAGCTCGCTGCCGACACCGTGACGGTCATCGACGCCGAGCCGCTGCCGATCTTGCACGTGATCGTCGCGCTGCCCGCCTTGAGCGCCGTGACGCGGCCGTTCGCGTCGACGGTGGCGACGGACGGGTCGGACGTCGTCCACGCGACGGTGGAGCCCATCTTCGCGATGTACTCCTCATAGCTCGGGGCGTAGTCCTTCGCGTTGAACTGCGCGGCCTCGCCCGCGGTCAGCTCCGACACGCCGGAGAGCTTGAATGTGTACTTCGACAGGTCGGACGACGAGCTGGACGAACTGCTCGACGAGCCCGGCTCCGGCACCGCCGGGCCGAAGAAGTCGTCGGGCGTGGCGTTGTGCTTGGGCACGTTCGTCGGCTTGGACGGGCGCGCGTCGGGCGCATCGGACGCGTGCGTGCGCACGTATTCCATGTACGCGGCCATGCCGGTCTTGTTCAGGTGGATGCCGTCGGACTCCATGTACTCGGCCTTCGCGTAGCCGTCGGAGCCCTTGAGCGCCTCGCTCGAGTTCAGGAACGAGCAGTCCAGCTCGTCCGCCAGCTCGACGAGCGCCTTGTTGAACTCGTCGATGCGCTGCATCGTGATGGACGGGTACGACCGGCTCTTCGCCACCGGATGCACGGCGGCGATGATGATGTCGGCGTATTCATATTCCGCGCGGATGGCCTCGATGGCGCTGCGGTACGACTCGACGAACGTCTCGGCGTCCCACGCGGTGTTGTTCGTGCCGTAGTTGATGATGATGCGGCGCGGCTGCATCATCGAGACGGCCTTGGGCACGGTAACGGGGCTTGCGTATCCCTGGAAGTACATGCACGCGCTGCTGGTGACGTGCTGGATGCCCATGGACGACGCGCCCAGCGAATTTTGCAGCGTGACGGGGCCGAACATCGTCATGCGCGCGGTGTTCGAATCGCCGATGAACAGCGTCTCGTCGATGTATTCCTCGCCCGCGTCCTCCGTCTCGGACAGGATGACGCCGTCGTACTCCTCGACGGCGATGGTCGCGGCGGATTTGTCGTACGACTCAGACTCCGACACCGAAACGCTGGTGGACGGCGTCTGGCTCTGCGCCGGGGCGTTGTGCATGTTCAGCAGCACGCACACCACGACGACGAGCAGGATCACCGCGACGATCCCCGCGAGGATCAGGATGCTGGTGCGGTCGCCGCGCGCGACGTTCTGGAAGAAGCGGCGGATGTGTTTGAAAAAGCGTTTGACAGAGCGTTTGAACTGCTCCATGAAGCGATCACCTCAAAACAAAAATCGCGCCGGCTTGTCTGTGGCGCTGCAATCTTTTTTTATTGTAACGGATTGCGCCGGAAAATGCAATTCCGGCCGCGCGCCATTTTCCCGCCGCGCGGCGCGGGCGCGAAAAAAAGGCGCGGTTTCAGGGAGAAAACCGCGCCTTTTTCGGCGAATATGACGATTTTACAGAAAATTCTTTGTGCGCTGTGACGGTCACTCCGCGAAGCCCGCGCGCTTCATCGCCGGGCGCAGCGCCGCGTAGACGGCCACGGACGCAAACAGCGAAATGACGGCGTTGAAGCTCGTGGAGCCGAGGTTGAACGCCAGCGCGACGTCCGCCGCCGGCTTGCCGAGGATCACGAGCTTGTACGCGTAGCCGATCAGCGGGTCGAAGATGACGTTGAACGCGAGGCCCGCCGCCGCGGCGATCGTCGATTTCCACATCAGCGGCCTCGTTTCCGTCTCCGACTCGACGTGCAGCACCTTGTGCGCGACAAAGCCCGTGATGAGGCCGATGCCCAGCTTGCACACGAACGTCTTCGGCGCGTAGATGACGTAGATGGGGTCGAACAGGTCGCCCAGCGTCATGCCGATGGCGCCGCCCAGGCCGCCCACCCAGCCGCCGAACAGCAGCGCGCCCAGCACGCACACCGCGTTGCCGAGGTGGATGCTCGTCGCGTCGCCGGTGCCGATGGGGATCTTGAACTGCAAAAACGTGAACACCACGTACGACAGCGCCGCCATCAGGCCCGTCATGGAAACATTGCGGAGAGATTTGTTTTCTTTCATTTGTCCCTACCTCCTCTTGACAGCCCCTTTCCCTTGGGCTATGCTCATTATATGCAAAAGCTGACCCTTTGAAAATAGCCAGTTTTTGAATTTTTCATGGTATCAGATCGGGAAACGGAGGCGAAGATATGGAGGACGTGACGCTGCGGCTGGACAAAGAGGGCGCGCCGCTGTACATGCAGGTGTACGAGTACTTCGCGCGGGAGATCCGCGCGGGGCGCGTGGGCGAGGGCGAGAAGCTACCGTCGAAGCGGCGGCTGGCGCAGGACCTGCGCGTGAGCGTGAACACGGTGGACACAGCGTACTCGATGCTGGCGGCGGAGGGGTACGCGGAGGCGCGGCCGAAAAGCGGATTTTACGCGTGCCGTGTGGACGCGCCCGCGCCGCCCGCGCAGACGTCCGCGCCCGCCGCGCCGCGCGAGGCGGCGCCGCCCGCGTTCCGGTACGACTTCGAGACGTCGGGCGTGGACACGTCGCTGTTTCCGTTCAAGACGTGGCGGCGCATCCAGCGGGAGCTTTTGTCGGGCGAGCCGTCGCTGTTGAACCCCGGCCACCGGCAGGGCGACGAAAACCTGCGCGAGGCCATCGCTTCGCATCTGCGCGAGGCGCGCGGCGCGTCGGCGGCGGCGGAGCAGATCGTCGTGGGCGCGGGCATCGAGTACCTGATGGGCATTCTGGCGCGGATGTTCGCGGGCGAGACGTTCGCGGTGGAGACGCCGGGCTACGCGCGCACGCACCGCATTCTGGAGAACAACGGCGCGCGCGTGGCGTACGTGCCGGTGGACCGCGGCGGCATGAGCGCGGAGGCGCTGGCGACGAGCGGCGCGCGGCTGTGCTGCGTGACGCCCAGCCACCAGTTCCCGACGGGCGTGACGATGCCGGTGGGCCGCCGGGCCGAGCTGCTGGCGTGGGCGGCGCGCGGGCCGGGGCGCTACATTCTGGAGGACGACTACGACAGCGAATTCCGCTTTGACGCGCGGCCCATCCCGTGCATGCAGGGCATGGACGCGGCGCAGCGCGTGGTGTACATCGGCACGTTCTCGCGCACGCTGGCGCCGTCGTTCCGCATCGGCTACATGGTTCTGCCGCCCGCGCTTCTGGAGCGGTGGCGGCGGGACTTCGGCTTTTACTCGTGCACGGTGGGCCGGTTCGACCAGCAGACGCTGTGCGAGTTTTTGCGCTCGGGGCAGTACGCGCGCCATCTGGCGCGGCTGCGCATCGCGTACCGCGCGCGGCGCGACGCGCTGTGCGGCGCGCTGAAGGACGAGTTCGGCAGCGCGGTGCGGCTGACGGGCACACACACGGGGCTGCACCTGATCGCGTGGTTCGGCACGCAGCTGCCCGAGGCGGAGCTGGTGTGGCGCGCGCGGGCGGCGGGCGTGCGCGTGCGGGGCCTCACGGACTA
>CALXIU010000039.1 GCA_944388415.1 uncultured Ruthenibacterium sp.
GCGACGATCCTCATCTCCCTGCTCGTGTTCGGATTCGTCATCTTCTTCCACGAGCTGGGCCATTTCCTCACCGCGAAGCTCAGCGGCATCCGCGTGCTCGAGTTCGCGATCGGCATGGGCCCCACGATCTTCTCGTTCGAGCGCAAGGGCACGACGTACGCCATCCGGCTGCTGCCGGTCGGCGGCTTCGTGCTGATGGACGGCGAGAACGAGGAGAGCGACGCCATCGACTCGTTCACGAAGGCGCCCGTCGGCAGCCGTCTCCTTGTGACGGTCGCGGGCGCGTTCATGAACTTCCTGCTGGGGTTCCTCGTCCTGCTCGCCGTCGTCCTGATGCAGGACAGCATCACCAGCCGCACCGTCGCGGAATTTTACCCTGACGCCGTCACGCAGGAGTCCGGCCTTCAGGTCGGCGACACCATCGTGGCCGTCAACGGGCGGCGGTGCTTCATCGCCGATGACGTCAGCTACGAGCTCGCGCGCACGCAGGACGCGCAGGCGGATCTCACCGTCGTGCGTGACGGCAAGACGATCACGCTCGACCATGTGCAGTTCGGCACCGCCGAGCAGGACGGCGTCGAGTATATGATCATCGACTTTCTCGTCTATCCCGTCGAGAAGACGCCCGTGAACGTCCTGCGCGAGGCGGGCAACTGGACGATCTCGTACGCGCGCCTCGTCGCGCTCAGCCTCGCCGACCTCGTCACCGGCCGCACCGCGATCAACGACCTGTCCGGCCCCGTGGGCATCGTGACGGTCATCGGGCAGGCCAGCGCCATCGGCCTGCTGCCGCTGCTGCGGCTCGTGGCGCTTCTGACGGTCAACCTCGGCATCTTCAACCTGCTGCCGATCCCGGCGCTCGACGGCGGCCGCACGCTCTTTCTCATCGTCGAGGCGATCCGCCGCAAGCCGCTCGACCCGAAATATGAGATCATCGTCAACAGCGCGGGCTTCGTGCTCCTGATCGGCCTGATGCTGTTCGCGACGTTCAACGACATCACACGATTGATTCAGTAAAAAGCGGAGGAATAGTATGCGCAAGCAGACAAAGGAAGTCCGGATCGGCTCGCTCGCCATCGGCGGGAACAACCCCGTCGCCGTGCAGAGCATGCTGAACGTCCCCATCGCCGACATCGCGGGCAACGTCGCGCAGGCAAAGCGCCTCGAGGCGGAAGGGTGCCAGATCGTCCGCGTCACCGTGCCGACGCCCGCGGACGCCGCCGTCGTGACGGCGCTCAAGGACGCCGTCTCCATGCCCATCGTCGCCGACATCCACTTTGACTACCGCGCCGCGCTTGCGTGCGTGGACGCGGGCGTCGACAAGATCCGCATCAACCCCGGCAACATCGGCAGCGATGAGCGCGTGCGCGAGGTCGCGCTCGCGTGCCGCAACAACGGCATCCCCATCCGCATCGGCGTCAACGGCGGCAGCCTCGAGAAGGACATCCTCGCGAAGTACGGCGCCGTCACGCCCGAGGCGCTCGTGGAGAGCGCGATGTACCACGTCGCGCTGCTCGAAAAACACGACTTCGACGACATCGTCATCTCCATCAAATCGTCAAACGTGCCCATCGTCATGGCCGCGTACCGCCTTCTGAGCGAAAAAAGCCATTACCCGCTGCACGTCGGCGTCACCGAGGCGGGCACGTACCGCATGGGCCTCATCAAATCTGCGATGGGCATCGGCGGCCTGCTGATGGAGGGCATCGGCGACACCATCCGCGTCTCGCTGACGGACGCGCCCGAAAAAGAGGTGCGCGCGGGCTTTGATATCCTGCGCGCCGCGGGCCACCCTGTGCCCGGCCCGGAGGTCGTCAGCTGCCCCACGTGCGGCCGCACGAACATCAACGTCGCCCAGATCGCGACGGAGGTCGAGGAGCGTCTGCGCGGATGCAACAAGTCCATCAAGGTCGCCGTCATGGGCTGCATCGTCAACGGCCCCGGCGAGGCAAAAGGCGCGGACATCGGCATCGCGGGCGGCAAGGACTGTGCGATGCTGTTCGTGAAAGGTGAGCAGAAACGGATGCTGCGAGGCGACATCGTCGGGCAGCTGTGCGAAGAAATCGAGAAACTGGTGCTTTGAACCATGAAACCACTTGTCACGCATCTCTGGCCGCAGTTCGCTGCGGATGAAGAATTCACCCGGTGCTTTCAGGGCGTGCTCGTCGACCATGTGAAGGCGAGCCGCGCGCAGAAGGCCATCGAGATCAGCTGCACGAGCGCTGCGCCCATCTCCAACGAGATGACGCAGCGCCTTGCGGCTTCTTTGCAGGAAGTCGTCTTCCCCGGCTACTCAGTGCGCATGTTCGGCCGCTTCCCGTACGAGACGCTCACGCCGGCCGCGTTCCTCGACGTGGCTGAGCAGCTGAAGGAGGACGGGCTTCCCGTCAACGGTTTTCTGAACGGCGCGGCCGTCGGCATCAACGGCACGCACATCTCCGTCTGCGTGCGCAACGGCTCGACGCTGCTGACGCAGATCGGCTTCTCCGACCGCATGGCGGACGCGATCGAGCGACGGACGGGCGTGCGCCCGGACGTCTCGCTCTCGTGCGACGCGAATATCTCCGCCGAGGCGCTCGAGGAATCCCTCGCGAAGAAGGCCCCGCCCAAGCAGTTCCGCGCCGCGAAGGGCGACGGCCCCGTCGTGAAGGTCAAGGGTCTGGACCTCAAGGAGGAGCCGGCGCGCCTAATCGCGGGCAAGGCGTTCGCCCCCGGCGAGCCGCTGCGCCTCGCGGACCTCGACGAGTCCTCCGGCCGCGTCGTCATCTGGGGCGACGTGTTCGCGAAGGAACTCAAGGTGGGCCGTCAGGTCACGATCCACACCATCTCCATCACGGACTACACCAGTTCCGTCAACCTGAAGATCATGCTCCACGAGGGCGAGAACGGCGCGAAGTGGGACGCGCTCAAGCCCGGCGACACGCTCATCGTGCGCGGCCAGTACACCGACGATCAGTTCGCGCACGAGTTCGTCGTGCGTCCGTACGACGTGATGAAGGTCGAGCGCAAGCCGCGCGAGGACACCGCCGAGCAGAAGCGCGTCGAGCTGCATATGCACACGAAGCTGTCCAGCATGGACGGCTTTTGCGACCCCGGCGCGGCCGTGCGCCTCGCGCACCGGCTGGGCCACCGCGCCGTCGCCGTCACCGACCACGGCGTCGTGCAGGGCTACCCGGAGGCGATGCTCGCCGCCGACGACATCCGCAAAAAGGACCCGGACTTCAAGCTCATCTACGGCTGCGAGGCCTATTTCGTCGACGACATGCTGCCCGTCGTGTACGGGCCGGGAAAAGGGGAGCTGTCGCAGTCGTTCGTCGTGTTCGACATCGAGACGACGGGCCTCTCGCCGTCCGACGACCGCATCACCGAGATCGGCGCGGTCGTCGTCGAAAACGGCGAGATCGGCGAGAAATACAACGCGTTCGTCAACCCCGGCCGCCACATCCCCGAGAAGATCACGCAGCTCACGGGCATCACCGACGAGATGGTCGCGGACGCGCCCGGCCAGGACGAGGGCGTCCGCGCGTTCCTCGAGTTCGTGAACGGACGCACGCTCGTCGCGCACAACGCGCACGGCTTCGACGTCCGCTTCATCCGCAAGGCCGCCGAGCGCTGCGGCCTCGCGTTCGACTGCGCGTACATCGACACGCTGCCGCTCGGCCAGGCGCTGTACCACGGTCTGCGCAACTATAAACTCGACACCATCGGCAAATACCTTGAGATCCCGCCGTTCAACCATCACCGCGCGTGCGACGACGCGCTGGCGCTGGCGCAGATCTTCGTCAAGATGCTCGAGGACCTCGCCCAGCGCGGCGTGGACAGGCTTGAGAACGTCAACACCGGCCTCGGCGGCGCGCGCGAGCTGGCGAAGAAAAATTTCCACCTGCTGATCCTCGTGCGCAACAACGTCGGGCTGAAAAACCTTTACAGGATCGTCTCCGAGGCACACATGAAGTACTTCTTCAAGGTGCCGCGCGTGCCGCGAAGCCTGTTGAACCAGTACCGCGAGGGCCTGATCCTCGGCTCCGCGTGCGAGGCGGGCGAGCTGTACAAGGCCATCGTCGACGGCCGCAGCTTCGACGAACTCGAGCGCATCGCGTCGTACTACGACTTCCTCGAGGTGCAGCCGCTCGGCAACAACGAGTTCATGCTGCGCGAGGGCATCGTCGACAGCATCGACAAGATCAAGGAATTCAACAAGACCGTGCTCAAGCTCGGCGAGCGCCTGCACAAGCCCGTCGTCGCCACCGGCGACGTGCACTTCCTCGAGCCGGAGGACGCCGTCTACCGCGCCGTTTTGCAGGCGGGCAACGGTTTTTCGGACGCCGACAATCAGGCGCCGCTGTACTTCCGCACGACGGACGACATGCTGAAGGAGTTCAGCTATCTGCCGCCTGCCAAGGCGCGCGAGATCGTCATCGAAAATCCGAACCGCATCGCCGACATGGTCGACGGCGACCTGCGCGCCATCCCGAAGGGGCTGTACACGCCCAGCATCGCGGGCGCGGACGAATCGCTGCGCGAGGACACGCTGCGCAACGCGCGTGAGCGCTACGGCGCGCCGCTGCCGGAGATCGTGGACAAGCGCCTCACGCGCGAGCTCGACTCCATCATCCGCCACGGCTTCGCCGTGCTGTACGTCATCGCCCAGAAGCTCGTGCTCAAGAGCGAGGAGTACGGCTACCTCGTCGGCTCCCGCGGCTCGGTCGGCTCGTCCGCCGTCGCACACTTCTCCGGCATCTCCGAGGTCAACAGCCTGCTGCCGCACTATCTGTGCCCCGAGTGCCACTGGAGCGAGTTCTACGAGGACGGCTCCGTCGTCGACGGCTTCGACCTGCCCGACCGCACGTGCCCCGTCTGCGGCGCGAAATGCGTCGTCGACGGCCACGACATCCCGTTCGAGACGTTCCTCGGCTTCGACGGCGACAAGGAGCCTGATATCGACCTCAACTTCTCCGGCGAGGTGCAGTCGCGCATCCACCGCTACACCGAGGACCTGTTCGGCAAGGACCACGTCTTCAAGGCGGGCACGATCTCCGGCCTGCAGGACAAGACAGCGTACGGCTACGTGAAGAAATACCTCGAGGAGCGCGGGCGCTCTGTCGGCCGCGCGGAGGAGAACCGCCTCGTGCAGGGCTGCGTCGGCGTCAAGCGCACGACGGGCCAGCACCCGGGCGGCATGGTCGTCGTGCCGTCGGGGTACGACGTCAACGACTTCTGCCCCATCCAGCACCCCGCGGACGACAAGGAAAAAGGCCTCATCACGACGCACTTCGAGTTCAAATACCTGCACGACACCATCCTCAAGCTCGACGAGCTCGGCCACGACGTTCCGACGATGTACAAATACCTCGAGGACATGACGGGCATCAAGATGGACGCCGTGCCGATGAACGACCAGCACGTCATCTCGCTGCTCGTGTCCACCGAGGCGCTCGGCGTCAAGCCCGAGCAGATCGACAGCCTCACCGGCACGTTCGGCATCCCGGAGCTCGGCACGAACTTCGTGCGCGGCATGCTCATCGAGGCGCAGCCCAAGAGCTTCGGCGACCTGATCCAGATCTCCGGTCTGTCGCACGGCACGGACGTCTGGAACGGCAACGCGCAGGACCTCATCAAGGACGGCACGTGCACGATTTCCAACGTCATCGGCACGCGTGACAGCATCATGACGACGCTTTTGCACAAGGGCGTCGAGCCGAAAATGGCGTTCAACGTTATGGAGCTGACGCGAAAGGGCAAGGTCGCGAAGGCGGGCTTCCCGGACGGCGTCGAGGAGGCGCTGCGCGCGCACGGCGTCGAGGACTGGTACCTCGACAGCTGCCGCAAGATCAAGTACATGTTCCCGAAGGCGCACGCCGTTGCGTACCTCATCGCCGCCATCCGCCTGATGTGGTTCAAGGTGTACCACCCGCTCGCGTTCTACGCCACGATGTTCACCGTCCGCGGCGAGGACCTCGACTACGAGGCTGCCACACAAGGCATCGCCGTCGCGCAGCGTCACATGAAGGAGATCAAATCCCGCCCGCGCGAGGAGAAGACCGCGAAGGACGACGACATGCTCACGTCGCTGCAGATCGTCAACGAGATGCTGCAGCGCGGCTACGAGTTTTTGCCGGTGCGCATCGGCAAGAGCCACGCGAAGAAATACGTCATCGAGGACGGCAAGATCCGCCTCCCGTTCATGGCCGTCAAAGGCCTCGGCGAGTCCGTCGCCACGGCGCTCGAGCAGGCCACGCTCGACGGCCAGCAGTACCTCTCCGCCGAGGAGCTGCAGGCTGAGTGCGGCGCGTCGTCCACGATCATGGACACGCTCTACGACCTCGGCGCGCTGGGCGACATGCCCAAGACGAGCCAGATTTCGTTTTTCTGACAAAAAATCGCCGCCGGCACATCTGTGCCGGCGGCGAAGCCTCTCTTACGGATGTTTTACAGCGCGTCGAACGTGTCCTCCACGGCGCAGCGCGCCAGCTCGACGCGCTTTCCGGCAAGGTACGCCAGCGTGTTCTCCGGCGGGATGCCGCCGAATGTCACGCGCTGGGCGCACAGCGCCTGTGTGCGAAGGCCCACGCGCTCGTTCATCTTGCGGCTGCCGTACTTCACGTCGCCCAACACCGGCGCGCCGAGATGCGCCAGGTGCGCGCGGATCTGGTGTGTGCGCCCCGTCACAAGGCCGATGCGGCACAGCGCGTACGGCCCCTTCGTCTTGAGCGGCGTCACGACCGTGATGATCTCGCGGTAGCCCTCGCCGGGCGCGTCCTGCACGCGCACGCGGTTGCCCTTTTCGAAGTGGCGCAGGTACGCCGTGTGGCGTCCCTTCGGCGGCACGCCCGCCGTGACGCACAGATATTCCTTCTGCAAAAGCCCGCCGCGGATGATCGCGTTCATGTCGCGTAGTGCCGCGCGTGTCTTCGCCGCCAGCACAAGGCCTTCGGTGCCGCGGTCGAGGCGGTTGCACACGGCGGGGGAGAACGCCGCCTCGGCGTCGGGGTCGAACTCGCCGCGCGCGACGCAGTGGTCGTGGAACAGGTCCACAAGGCTGACGTCGCCCGTCGCGTCCGAGTGGCACAAAAGGTGGGGCGGCTTGTACAGCACCGCGGCGTTTTCGTCCTCCCACACGACGGTCAGCGGGAACTTTTTCTTCTGCGCCTCGTGCTTCGGCGCGGGCGCGGGCTTTTCGGCGAAGAACTCGTCGTTGATGTACAGCTGCACCACATCGCCCTCGCACAGGCGCGCGTCGGGTTTCGCGGGGCGGCCGTTCACCTTGACGCGCTTGTTGCGGAAGCTCTTGTAGAGCAGCGACCGCGGCATCCCGGCCGTCACGCTCTCCACAAAGCGCGACAGCCGCGCGCCATCCTCGTTTTTTCCTGCTGTGAACTGTTTCATACGGGGCCAAACTCTTTTCTTTCATAAGGTTTTTCGATATAATAATACAGGCGTCTGCCGAAACTTGCAAGACGCTTTGCGCGACGGGAAGGGGAGAAGACGCGATGAACGAGCACGAGCATCATCGCCAGCGGGTCTACCGGCGTTTTCTGCGCGAGGGGCTGGCCGGCTTTGAAGAGCACAACGCGATGGAATTTCTGCTGTTTCTGGCTCATGCGCGCGGCGACACGAACGAACTCGCGCACACGGTCATCGACACGTTCGGCAGCCTGTCCAGCGCGCTCGACGCGCCGTACGAGGAGCTTGTCAAGATCAAGGGCATCGGTCCCACGAGCGCCGTCGTGCTGAAATTCATCCCGCAGATGTGCGCGTACTACCTCGACAACAAGACCGACCGCAAGGGCAAACTCAACTCGAGCGAGAAGATGGTCGAGTTCCTTAGCCCCAAATTTTTCGGCAAGACGCAGGAGGAGCTGCACGCCGTCTTCCTCGACGAAA